>PMLH01000137.1 GCA_003159055.1 Myxococcales bacterium | reverse complement strand
CTTGTCGATGCGATGAACCGTGTACAGCGGCGTGACCGTGGCGCGCTTGCCCTGCGCCCGCCACGCGTCGCGAATCAAGTCCAGGGCGGTTCCGGTCTCCTTGCGGTCGTAGGGCACGGTCGACACACCCTCGGGCTTTTCGATCACCACCAAGTGGCCGTCCTCGAACACGATGCGGAACCCCGGCCGCAGCACGCGCCGCCGCAGGTCGGGCTTGCCCATGTTCCAGGCGATCTTCTCGCCGCCCGCAAGGCGCCGGGCTGACTCGACCACCTTTTCCCCGTCAACCGTCACCTTGCCCGAAGCGCAGAGCTCGCGCACCTGACGCCAGCTTCGCTCGGGCATGCGCTCGCGCAAGGCCGCGGCCAGGGTCACGCCCGCGGGCGCGTCGAATTCACCGTGGCTGCTCATGGTTCCATTCTGTCTTCCATTCTCGGGTCGGCAAAAAGCGCAGCCGACTTCCTCACGTCACGTCGTCGTCGGCGCTTTTCGCATCTTCTGCGGCAATTGCCCAGACCTTGGTATAGACAAGCGCCATGGAAAACGCATCGTTGCTCGAAGAGCTGCGGCATTTCGTGGCTGAACGCGACTGGAGCCAGTTCCACGACCCGAAGAACCTGGCCATGCTTCTCGCCTCGGAAGCCGGCGAGCTGCTGGCGGAGTACCGCTGGGTGAAGAACGACGAATCCGATGCATTTTCGCGCGATCCGCAGGCCAGGCAGCGCATTGCCGACGAAGTTGGCGACGTCGGCATCGCCCTCGCGCTGCTGTGCGACCGCATCGGCATGGACCTTCAGACGGCGATGCGCGACAAGCTGGCGCGAAACCGGCAGCGGTATCCGGTCGAGCACTCCAAGGGCAAAGCGGCTCGGCCTGTCGGATAGCCAGCCCGCGCAAACGAAGAGCTGGCACCAAATTTGAAGATCGGGAGTATGCTTTTCACCAACCCTAAGGAGTTACCAATGAGGTCATCCGCGATGGCACGCTGTTTTGGCGTTTTTTCTGCTGTGACTCTTGCCGGTGCGGCTGTGCTGGTTTTTCACACTGCCGCATTCGCGCAACAGAGCGAGCCGAACAAGGACAAGGCCGCCAAGGACGAGGCTGCCAAAGACGCTACCAAAGACACCGCCAAAGATGCCGCCAAAGACGCCAAGGAGGCGCCTGCCCCCGCGCCCGAGGCTGGCGCGAGCTCGCCGACCACACCGCAAGAATTGCCGCCAGGCTATTCCCCTCCGCCCGGCTACCGGCGTGCGCCGCCGCCGCCGCCGCACGGCTATCCGCAACCGCCCGCCGAGGAACCCTACTATCAGGGACCCTACCAGCACGACTACTACTACGGTCCGCCGCCGCCCCCGTACGGTTATCCGCCGCCTCGCTACTACCGGCACTATGCACCCCCGCCGCCGGTCGGCTATTACCCAGAACCCACCAGCTACCGGCCGTTTTTCTTTGGCTTTGGCCTCGGCGTCAGCGGCCTCGGTGTCTTCCCCCACGATAGCAACTCCAAGAACGCATCTCGCATGGGGCTGGGCTACGATTTCCGCATTGGCTTCGGCGTGTCTCCCCGCTGGTCGCTGGTCCTCGCCGCAGATGGCGCAACGGCGTATTTCGACAACAACCTGAACGTCAGCGAGACCGTCTTCACGGTCGGTCCGCAGGTCTGGCTCACCCGCAAGCTCTACGTGCGCGCAGGGATTGGCGCTGCAGGTCGGACGTACGACTACGGCGACTACTACGACTCGTACGGCTATTACTCTCGCGGCAGCAGCACCAGCGAATCGGGCATGGGAGCGGTTGCGGCCGTGGGCCTTGAATTCATGCAGTCCTACCACGTCGCTTTGGCGGTCGAGGCCAACGGCACGGTCGCCTACTTTCCGAACAAGGACACGCTCAGCACGTTCGGAATAAACTTCGTGATGAATCTGTTCTAAGTTCCGGGCGTGCGACGAACACAGACGATGTCACCACGGTTTCCTCCAGCCGTCGGCGCATCATCAGCAGAGCACTTGGCAATGCACGCCTGGGACAGGATCCCAAGACGGATGCGAAGACGGCGCCTGGCGAACCAACTGGGCGCCGTCTTTCTCTTGCTTGGCGGCGCTCTGCTTACCGCTTGCTCGGCCCACACCTCGAAAGTCGAGGGCTGCGGCTCGGACCGCGACTGCAAGCTCGACCGAATCTGTGAACGTGGGCAGTGCGTTTGGCCGCCTGGCGGGTCAGTCAGGGGCGCATCCGGAAACGCGTCCGATCGGATCCTGGCCGGCAGGCCGCCAGCCGAGCTGTCAATCCCCGCCGGCCCGCCGCCGCAGGGTATGTTCCGCTTCGAGTCGCACCACCGCGGGCGTTCCTCGTTTCTTCTGCCCAAGCAAAAGCCAGAGATCCGCTGGACCATGGAAACCTCGGCGCCGGTCACCTCCTCGCCGACCCTTTCCAACGAAGGCTTGGTCCTCGTGGCAAGCCACAGCGGCAAGGTCTTTGCGCTCGACCACGACGGCAAGCCTGCCTGGACCTTGGCCACCGGCGACCTCGTGTGGAGCACGCCGGCCATCACGGCCGGGGGCACCGTGTACGTCGGGTCGGACGACGACAACCTGTACGCGCTGGACGGAAGGACTGGAAAGCTCACGTGGAAATACCGCGTGGGCGCTTGCTCGCAGACCATCGGCATCGGCCCCGAGGCCACCCGCTGCGACGTCGACGCCGGTCCCACCATCGGGCCGGACGGGACGATCTACACGGGCGGCGACGCCATCTATGCGATTGACCCCAGCGGCACGTTGCGCTGGCGCTTCGCCACCGGCGGGCACGTGTCCAGCGCGCCAGCGGTGGGCGACGACGGCACGGTGTACGCCGGCAGCCAAGACAACAGCGTGTACGCCATCGCCCCCGACGGCCGACGGCAGTGGGAGTTCCGCGCGCGTGACGACGTGGAATCCAGCCCGGCGATTGAAGAAGACGGGACCATCTACGTCGGATCCGACGACAACCGCCTGTACGCCTTGAGCCCGCAAGGACAGCTCTTGTGGGCCTTCACCACCGGCGACGACGTTCGCGCCTCGCCGGCCATCGGCCGCGACGGCACCGTGTACATCGGCTCTTTTGACGGGCTCCTGTACGCGATCCGCCGCGACGGGACCTTGCTTTGGGCTTTCCGCACCGGCGATCGGATTTTCTCCTCCGCGCTGGTCGACGCTGCCGGGGCGATTCTGGTCGGCTCGCAAGACGACCGGCTGTACGCCATCGAGCCCGACGGCAAGCTGCGCTGGTCGGTGGAGCTGGGCGGCGACGTCGACAGCTCGCCGATTCTGGATTCCGACGGCAGCATCTACGTTGGCACCGACGATGGCAAGGTCTACGCCCTCAAGGCGCCGTAGCGATCCACTCCATCACAACCCGAGCAGCTCTTCGCGGGACAGGACGCGCAGCCCTTGCTTGACCAGGGCGGCGCGGGCGCGTTCGATCTCGTGCGTCTCGACGATGACGACGGCCCGCCCGTTCGCCACGAAGCCGCTGGTGTTGTCGAGGTTGATCTGTTCTTTCGCCAGGCAATCGGCTACGGCTTGCAGGGCGCCGGGCTGGTCAGCGACCTCGACCGGAAGCACGTCGAGGAAGCTCGCCATCACCCCGCTTTGCCTGAGCACGCGATGGCCCTGGTCGGGATCGGGAACCAGGAATTTCATCACCCCGAACGGACCGCTGTTGGCGATCGTCACCCAGCGGATGTTGATGCCCGCCTCGGCGAGCAACCGCGTGACGGAGGCGGTTTGTCCAGGCTTGTTCTCGACGAAAACGGCAAGCAAACGCACGCTGCTCATGGGGATCCTCCTACAACTTTCGATTGTCGATTACGCGCTTGGCCTTGCCTTCGCTGATGGGCAACGTTCCCGGCGGCACCAGCTCGATCTTGGGCTTGATGAGAATTTCAGCGCGCAATTGGGCGGCGATGTGGTTCTGCAGCGCCACCACATGCTCCAATTGCCCGTCGAAGCCGAATTCGGACAGCTCGACCTTGACCGTCATTTCGTCCAGGCCATCGAGCGTGATGAGGTAGTTGCGCCCGACCTTCGGCAGGCTCATGAGCACGCGCTCGATCTGCTGCGGGTAGATATTCACGCCGCGCAGGATCAGCATGTCGTCGGCGCGCCCGGTGATGCGCTGGATGCGGCGATGGGTGCGGCCACACGGGCACGGCTCGGGCACAATCGAGGTGATGTCGCGGGTACGGTAGCGCAGGATGGGCATGGCTTCACGAAGCAGCGTGGTCAGCACCAATTCGCCGCGCTCGCCGTCGGGCAGGACCTGCCCGGTTTCGGGATTGATGATTTCCATCATGTAGTGGTCTTCCCACAAATGCATGCCGGCCTGCTCTTGGCATTCGAAGGCAACGCCGGGGCCGTTCATTTCCGACAAACCGTAGGAATTGAACACGCGCAGGCCGAGGCCTTCTTCGATCTTGCGCCGGGTGGCCTCGGTGTAGGGCTCGGCGCCGACGAACGCGCGCTTGAGCGACAATTCCTTGCGCGGATCCATGCCACGCTTTTCGAGGACGTCGGCGAAATAGAGAGCAAAGCTGGGCGTGATGTGAATGGTGGTGGTGTGAAAATCTTGCATAAGCATAAGTTGCCGTTCGGTGTTGCCCGGCCCGGCGGGAATCACCAAGCAACCGAGCTTCTCGGCGCCGTAATGCATGACGAACGCGCCCGTGAACAGGCCGTAGGTCATCATGTTCTGGAGCACGTCCTTCCTGGTCACCCCCGACATGACCAGACAACGGGCCATCAGCTCGGCGGCGTTGTCCACGTCGTGGCGCGAGAAGAACAGCGCCTTCGGTTTGCCGGTGGTGCCGCTGGAAGTGTGCAGGCGCAGCAATTGGTCGTGGGCGACGGCCAGCATGCCATGCGGGTACGCTCCCCGCAGATCGGCGCCGGTGGTGAACGGCAGCTTCGACACGTCGGCCAGCGACTGGATATGCCGCGGCTTCAGACCGTATTCTGCGAACCGCTGTTGGTACAGCGGCACCTTTTGCGCCACGCGCCGCACGGTCGCCTGGAGACGTTGCAGTTGCAGCGCCTCCAGCGCGGGACGTTTCAGCGTTTCCGTTTCACGATCCCAGAACATGATGGTAACTTGGTTTTGGTTCCGACGCCCCCGGCGGGGCGCCTGTTTGCTTTCACGGGAAGTAGCGCAGGCTTCCTGCCTGCATCAGTCAAGGAAGCAGGCGGCGATGCCTGCGCTACGAAGTTCCGGATTGATCGGAGTGCCGTGATCGCCGGGCGCAGCCCGGTCAGAAGGTAAACATGATCTCGGCGCGGAAGAAAGTCAGGACATCGCGACTGGTATAAAAATCGCCCTGCTTGATCCACTCGCCCCAGAGATGGCCGCTGGTGTATTTGTTGAACTGGTATTTCAGGATCGCCTGCACGTAATGACCGCGGAAGTGGCCGCTGTTGCTGAACAACGTGGGCGCCACCGTGCGGGTCGGCGTGGCCTGCAGGGCATACAGGGCATTGTACGTGAGGCTGACGTTCGTGCTTTTGGCCGGCACGCAGGTCCACGTGTAGCCGAAGCGGCCGAGGTTGTTCATCTGGGCGATCTTTCCGCTCGTTTCGTTGATGTAGGAGTAGATGTAGAGCTCGCTCCAGCGCGGCCAGCGCCCCCAGAGCACGTCGAACATCTCGTCCTTGCCCGGGGTCTTCGGATCGTCGCCGGAGAGAACTTCGCCCGACACGGTGAACTGGTTGCTCAGGTCGTCCTTGAGCAGGTAGGTGATTTTGCCTTTGCCGCCATAGGCCGCAATGTCGCGCCGCGCGAAGACGCCCGAGATCCGGTCGTACTTCGAACCGAACTGGTAGGCGCCTTCAAGCGAGTATTGCCAGTTGGCGTTGGGCGTGCCCGTGATCTTGCCGCCGATGGTGCCGATGTCGGCGTTGTCGCCCGGCGTCTTCGGCACGCCCGCGACCATGAAGGTCGCCCGCTTGTCGCCTTTGTAAATAAAGTAGCCGTCGATCTGCGTGTTT
>PMLH01000532.1 GCA_003159055.1 Myxococcales bacterium | reverse complement strand
CCGCCGAAGCCGGCGCCGATGATGGCGACGCGCTTGCCCGGAGGGCGGCGGTCCTTCGCGGCTTCGCAACGGGTGGGTATGTCGATGCCGAACTCGCGGCCCATCGGCAGCGTGGATCGAAGCAGGGCACTAGACATAGCTCTCCTCCAAGGTTCGGATTTGTTCGCGCAGACGGGTCATCTCCCCACTGGCAGGGAAGACCGCCGCCAGCTCGCCCAGCAAGCCGCGCAGGCGGTGCACGATGAAGTGTCGTCGATGCGGACCGGCCACCCGCAGCAACGCATCCGCAAGCGCGCGCGTGTTCGGTCGAGCACCCATGCCTGTCACCGAGAGCGAGCGCGCCGCCATCTCCAAATTCTTGTAGGCAAGCGCGTCCAGCAACTCGGCCGCCCACGCCCAAGGCCAGGTCAGTCGACCATTGCGTAGATCCTCGTGCCGCTTCGAGGCCTGCCCCTTGGCCGTCAGGTTCCCGAGATCATCAAGTTGTTGCAGCGCCAGGCCGAGCTCGCGCCCGAAGCGCGCCATGGCTGCCAATTGCTGGTCGGTGCCTCCCGCCACCAGCACGCCCAGCGCGCTCGCGAGCGCCGCAAGCGCGCCGGTCTTGAGCAGCGAGGTCTCGGCCACCAAGGTCTGCACTTCGGCTTGCAGCACATCGCCCACGCGCAGGCTGAGATCCAGCGCCTGACCACGGTGGCAATCGAGCAAGGTGCGATTCACAAGTCTGTAGAGGGCCAGCGCCGCCTCCGACGCGAGGTCGAGCTCCTCGATCTGCCGCACAGCCAAGAAGTACATCCAGTTCCCTGCGTTGAGCGCCTTGGGCACGCCGTGCACGCGATGCAGGGTCTTGCCGCCCCGGCGCATCTTGGAATCGTCTTCTATGTCGTCGACGATCAGCGACCCCGCGTGAAGGATCTCGACCAGTGCCGTTGCCGCCGCCGGCGTCTTGTGTCCCGGCCGCACCAGCGCGTAGCCTGCGTCGACCAGGCTGGCTCGGATGGCTTTTCCTGGCCGGGACAGCATGTCGTTCACCGGGCCGAGCAAGGCCTCTTCCCAGCGACCGTCGCGTACGCGATCGGTTACCGTCGCATGCTCGCTGGGAGGGAAGAGTTTGGGCAATTGTTGATGAAGCAGATCGGTCAGGGACAACGACGGATCGGACGCGACCTTGGCGTTTGTGAGCGCGCTCATGAGTTTTCTCCAAATAGCAACGGTTGCTCTGCGGCGTGACGGAGGAAGGGAATACGTGTGGGCGCCGCCGCGAGGGCCAAGCGGTCGCGCAGACGGGTTCGTCCGGCGTAGAAGCGCGACAGGACCGGGGCGGGCAAGCGGTACACAGTCGAGAAGACAGCGTCGCGTAGTCGGGCTGGCGGGACCAGGCGGAAGGCCAGTCGGTTGAGCAGCCGAGCGAACCGGTCGTCCGCCGCCCACGCGATGCGAAGGGCGCGAAGGGACTCGGCAGCGGCGGGTGCAAGCCCGCCCGATTGAACGCTGCCCGCCAGCCGCGCCAGTCGCTCGGCCACAAGCACCGCGCGAGGCAGCGAATAGCCGGTTCCGGGGTGAAAGAATCCTCCACGATAGCCGATGGCGGTGGCGTCCCCGGCGGGACGCTCAGCCTCGGCCCACGGCATGGGCAGAATGCCGCCCTCTTCGCGAACCTGCTCGAATCGGGCGATGCCTCGCGCTGCCAGGTGCTCTCGCAACCGCTCGCGCGCCAAGCCCGGGTTGAGATCTTTCCGTCGGGAGAAGTACGTATCCTCGATCAAAAATCTGGTCGACGAGAACGGCAACACATACACGAAGCGGTAGCCATCGATCTGCGCCACCGTGGCGTCCATCAGCACTGGCATGGAGGGGAAGGCGCCAGCCTGCTCCACCTCGATCTCCCAGCCGATGAACTTCTGGTAGCCAGCGCGCCCGTCGTAGTCGCCCAGTTCGCCGCCACGGGCGTCGAGCACCAGGCGACCGGTCAAGATCTCGCCCGAGGCGAGCGTCGCGCAATCGCGTCCTACTTGCTCCACGCTGTTTTTCGTCAACAGCGAACATCCGTTCCTTGCCAGCGCCTGCTCGCTCGCGCTTGCCAGGCTCGTGGACCGTAAGCACAGGTAGTCCGCCTCGATCGTGCGTTCATAGGTGGGGAAGCGAACCAGGTAGTGCGGCCAGCGATGGTCGACCACAGGCAGGAACCACGACGGCGGCCGCCCCTCCTCGCTTGGAAGGAAATCCGAAAGCTGGCAGCACCATGTGTGATTGCCAGCGAGGCTCGGCGCTCGCTCCACGAGTGCCACCGTCAGCGATGGGGCACGCGCCGCAAGCGCGAGGACCGTGAGCTGACCTGCCAGCCCACCGCCGACCACGACCACGTCGAAGCTGCGGCTCGCGTTCATCGGGTCTCCTCCATCACGTCGCGGGCAAGAGCAACCCATTCCTTTTCTTCGGGGCCAAGCGCCCGGCCCGCGAGAGCGGCAAGGCACCGAGCCGCGTACCCGCGGGCGACGGCCTTGTCACCGTGGGAGACCAAGAAGTCAGCAGCGAAGGCCAGATTGCCGGGGTGTCCCGGGGCCAGGCTGACCGCCCGTGCGAGAAACTGTCCAGCCTTCTTGTTGGAACCCACGGAGATGACAGACGGCGCTTGGTGGTAAAGGCGGCCCAGCACGCGCGCGGCACCGGCTTGCTCGTAGCGCGGATCAACCTGGTCCAACCGCAAGAGCAGCGCCTCCATGCGTGGCACGACCGGCAGTGCGTGCATCTTTCCGCGTTCCAGGGCGGCCGCGCCCATGTTCACCGCCAGCCAATACAGGCCCTCGGGGTCGTTGGGGTTGCTCGAGAGCCGCGCTTTCGCGATCCCCATGCCTTGGGTGAAGTAGCTCTCGCGCGCCTCCTTTGCCGGGGCATTGCGGCCCGCCTCGTATGCGGACTTGGCGCTATCGGCCGCGTAGGCACTTGGCTGGTAGGCCGTCAGCATGACCAGCGTCAGGCCAACCCCACGTACCATCCGCGAAGACTCTGCCTGATTGTTGTTCATGCTTTGTATGATGTTTGTTCATGGACAAGGATTCATGCCAGCTAGATTTTCGACGAGACACGCCTCTAGACTCCAGATTGGAATTGGACGAACCTTATACAAAGCGACATACTGTCACCATGTACCGCATCCACGTTGTGGCCGAGAAGACGGGCGTCAGCACTCAGCTTCTGCGAGCTTGGGAGCGACGCTACCGGTTCCTCTCACCTCCCCGCACGGAATCGGGCTACCGCCTTTACTCGGATGACGATGTGGCGATTCTTCGCGGCGCCAAGGTGCTGGTAGACGAAGGGCGCAGCATTTCCGAGGTCGCGCGCCTGCCGCACGCGCAGCTGCGCCGCGCAGCCGCGCGACAGCCCCCCGCAAGAATCGACCTGCCCACCGAATCGTGGCAAGAAGCTGCGCTGGCCGCCATCGCCAAATTCGACGGCTCGACGTTGGAGAGGCTACTCCTGAACGCCACGGCCATGGGCGCGCTGCCTGGCGCGGAAGTCTGCGACCGCGTGCTCATGCCCCTGCTAGTGGCCATTGGCGATCGATGGGAGAACGGCTCTCTCGACGTCGCCGCCGAGCACTTCGGCTCCTCGACAATTCGCCGTCATTTGCATGCATTGGTCGAGGGCGAGACGCGACGAAACGTAAGAGCACCCGCCGTCGTCTGTGCCTGCCCCGAAGGCGACCTGCACGAAGGCGGGCTGCTCGGATTTGCGGTGCACGCGGCGGTGCTTGGCTGGTCCATCGTCTACTTGGGACCCAATACGCCCGTTGCCGACCTCATCGCCACCGCCGACAGCACTCGCGCCACTGCTATCGCGCTCTCAATGACATCGCCCCGGCCCCAGGCCGACCGTCGCAAGCTGATCAGTCGCTTGGCCGCCTGGAGAAGCGCGCACGATCGCCGAAGAGTCTGGGTCGGCGGACGCGCCGCCATTACGCACGCGAAAGAGCTCGCACGCGCCCAATTGGAATTCCTGAGCGACGCCGGCCTCTTAAGCCAGACGGCGGGCTAGTGCTCTCATCCCGGTAGCAGCCTCGTGTCGACGGCGGTTCGCGTTGTGTTCGTGAGGCTCGCCGCTATCCCAAGTCTCGCTTCGCTGTGCTAGCCGAGTGCGAAGGCCAGGCGACGAATCCAGTCTGATCGTGTTACGCTGCCCAATAGGAGGTTCGAGCTCTTCTGCTCATCTTCGCGATTTCATGCAAGAAACTTGGCGATCCAGCTCTGCACTGCACATGGCGGCCACGAAAACCAACAAGTCATGATGGCTTGCCCTTCGCGAAGTGTCTGGCGATTTCGGCCAGACTGGTGTTTACTGCGCTCGATTTTTGGGGCAATGCCTCACAAAGGGCTCGCTTTCTTCGAAGGAGATCAGTTCATGAGAATTCAAGAACGTCGTTCACTGGCTATCCCTAGCGTGTTCGGAATCGCGGCAATTGGGTTCTGTCTCGCTGGCGTCGCCTGCGGCAGCAATACCTCGGGCGGTGGCCAAGGTGGAAACGGGAGCGGCGGTTCCGGCAGCGGTGGCTCGCAAGGCAGCGGCGGCTCGAAGGGCAACGGTGGCTCCCAGGGCAACGGCGGCTCC
>PMLH01000640.1 GCA_003159055.1 Myxococcales bacterium | reverse complement strand
GAACCGAAGGCTTCAAACGCTTGATATCTCGCAAGGCATCGAGGCCTCCGCGTCCCGGTAGTGAAATGTCCAGCACCACCACGTCCCAATCCTCGCCTTGCAACTTCTCGATCGCTTCAGATGGCTTGCTGGCTTCGCCGAACGAGACCTTGCCAAGGGACTCGGTGAGGATGTCGCGCNNGCGTGATCGTCGACCAGCAGGATGCGGGTCATCGCATCCCCTCCAGGTGGGGCGCCCATCTAATGCGGCGCTCAATTCCAGGGCGAACAGGAGTGCTCCCCGGGCCTTCCGGGGTAACAGTCCGACGGGTCGCCTCCCTGTGCCTCGTTCCCCTCATCGCGATGCCGACTATAAACCATCTCCAGGCAAAGGGAACTGAGACGGACGTCACAGCTGCGCCGCGTTGTATATTATGTTCGCTCGCCCGCGTGTTTTCGGTCGGAACGAACCTCAGATCACGGACGATCTAATCGTGTCCGAGATCCCCGTCCGAGCGACCGCTGAGATCCAGGGTCGGNNCAGGTCGCCGTCCTGGCGACCGCTGAGGTCGAGCACCGGCCCCCCGGTATCTTCATCTTGCATCCCATGCATCAAGCGCGCCCGAACACGCGTGGCTTGCCGTTCCTTGTAGCGTTCGTGGCTGTTCTCGCCCTGTTCGTTCGCCTGCGAAGTGCGCAGGTCGACGATCTGAAACTCGGTCAGCACGAAGACCACGTTTCCGGTGTCGGCGAAAATCGGGTCGTCCGCCGCAAGCCCCAAGTAACTGTCCATGCGGACAGGCAGGTCGGCGACGAAATTGACCACCCGGTAGCTCGGTCCTGAGAACTCGTTCACGGTTGGGGTATTGCGTTTGTCCTGGGCAACGTTCGACAGGTCCAGCAGGTCGGGTAGGTGGCTACGCAAGAAGGGATCACGCTCGATGAACGAGTGCAGATCCACGATGTCGTTCTGCGACTCCGCCGGGATTACGTAGTTGAACGGAACCAGCCGTTGCAAAAGCTCGCGCAGAACGAAGACGATCTCTTCTTCACTGCGCGTGATCATGCGGAAACGGAGCTTGTCGTAGACGTGTGCCGCGATGTTGTCGCGCTTGGCGAGCAGCTTCGTGATCAGGCTGTCCGGCTCTTTGCGGCTCCATTCGAATTCGACGATCTGGCAGCCGGCGCCTTTCATCTCTTCGACGGTGCGCAACACCTTGTCCTCCACCAGCTGGAAGACCTGGTCGGGGCTGACCGACAGGCGCGTCGCCAATTCGCCACCCGCCAGGTGATGCAGGACGTGCATGACCTTGAGGACAACGCAGGCTTGGGTGCGGCGCTTGCCTTTTTGGGAAGCCACCAGCAACAAGTCCTTGGCCGGCAGGCGAGACGCGACTTCCTCCGAGACCCGGAAACCCAGGTAGCGCTCAAGATACTCAACGGCCTGCTCACGCAAGTCCTCGAGGCGAGCGATATCCTCGGGGTTCGCGGGGTCGTACTCATTGATGCGCAGAAAGCGGTCGACCTGCGCACGATCCGTGAAGTACAGGCGATGCCAATCGATCACGGACCCACCGCGCAGGAGGTTGCGAACCGCCGTCAAATCCGCGAGATCAAAAATCGGGCTGCGGTCGATAGCACTCCCCGGCACCGTCGTGCCATTCCTCTCCACCCTCGGCGTGAGGTCGGTATTCACCAGCGTCATTCGCACCTAGCTATCGGCTTAAATCCGCTGGGAGTGTAGGCGCCTTGCCCGTCTCGGGCAAGGCGAATTCAGCCTGCCTTGCGAACGGCCGGCCTGCCGATTCGCAAGGTGGCGATGAAGATGGCCAGGGCGCCCAGGGCGGTGACAGTGCTTCCAAACACAGGAATGAGCATCATGGGTGGCACTATATCCCACATGTAGGTGAATGCAAGTTATCGACCCCGTTGCCGCTTGTGCCGGCGAGCTCGGCTGCCACGGACCAGAGCACCGAGCAGGAGGGCTCCGAAGAGTCCGGCAACCCCGGTGGCGACTGATTGCGGCAGGAATTCGCCGCGGCCTTCATAGACCAAGGACACGCAGAAACTGACCGCACCGAGCAGTCCCCACAGAAGCTGCTGGCCGAGGAGATAGATGGCGTCGGTCGACTCGCCCAAGCGTCGAACGCCGACGTCGATGTCGCCGCGTGAGGCAAGGCTTAGGAATCGTCCAAGCTCGCTCGGCAGCGCGAAGGCAGACAGGGCGGCTTCGCGGGCGGTCTCCAAAATGGTCTCGGACCATTCCTTGCGCTCGCCCAAGATGAAACGGTCAACGTACGGCTGAATCACCTCGGCCGGATTCAGCTCGGGTGCGAGGCTGGTGCAGACGCCCAGAAGCAGAAGCAACGTGCGCTCCAGAAGCACCCATTCCTTGGGCACGTGGAAGGCGTCGCGCAGGTCGGACAGCGAAACGTCGAGCTGGCGCAAGTCGAGTAGCGTCGCGATCTGTCCGCGCAGGTCAAGACCCGAGCTGAGGCTCCCGGTCGAGAAATTCTGGAAGCGCATCTGCGAACGGAAGCGCTCGTAAAAGTGCTCGATGACTCGATCGAAGACCTCGTGATCCGCGTGGCGCGAGATGAAGCCCATCTCCTTCATCGACATGGCGATGCGGCCGACGTCGCGGGTGACCGCGCCCTGCAGGAACGAGACAATGCCTTTGCGCATGGCTGGCGAGATGCGCGCGGTCGCGCCGAAGTCGAGGAACACCAACGCCGGCCCTTCGCCTTCACTTCGGCGAGGCACCAGCAGCAGGTTTCCCGGATGCGGATCTGCGNNGACGAAGATCTGCTTGCAGTAGGCTTCGATGCACAGCTGCGCGGCCTTTAGGCGGTCGATTCCGCTTGCGGCGATGGCAGCCTGGTCGTTGACCTTCACGCCGTCCATCCACTGCGTGGTGAGCACGCGCGCAGTCGAGCAGGCGCCAATCACCCGGGGCATCAGCACGTCGGTGCGACCGGCGAAATTCGTGGCAATGGTCGCGATGGCCTCGGCCTCCTGGCGGTAGTCCAGCTCGGCCAGTACCATCTTCTGGATTTCGGCGTAGATGACGTTCCAGCCCCAGTCGGGCAAGAGTCGGCTGACGACCTTGAAAATTCGGCGGAGGGCCCGCAGGTCGGTCGCGACGATGGTCTCGATTCCTGGGTACTGAATCTTGACCGCGACCTTCTCGCCGGTGTGTAGCCGGGCCACGTGGACCTGTCCAATCGACGCCGACGCCACCGGGATTTGCTCGAACTCGGCGAAGATCTGCTCGATGGGGCGGCCGCCAAGCTCTTCGCGCAGGCGGATCGCGACTTCGGAAAAGGGCCGCGGCGGTACGCTGTCCTGGAGCGTTTCCAATTCTTTGCGAAACGCCGCTGGCAGAAGGTTGGCCATCACGCTGATGAGCTGGCCGACCTTGATGAACAGGCCCTGCAGGTCGATGATCGCGGCAAGCATGCGCTTTGCGTTCTTGCGATGCGTGCGATCCGCGAGCTCGGTCGCTCCTTCGCTGCTGCGCAGACGACGTCGCACGGCAAAGAGCGCGTACGACAGCACCACTTGCATGGTCACGAAATAGGCACGCAGAAGCCGCCGCATCGGCTTGCGGTGGGCTGCTGCCTGTGCTGCGCGACGGCTCGACGTCATGGGCCTGTCAGCATATCCCCCTGGGCTGTCCGGTGCACGCCCGCCGAGAACGTGGCCGATCTTCGTGGATGGGCAGAGCCGTCGCAGTGGTGCTAGGCTCTCGTCATGGCCGACGAGGGAAAACGAGATCCATTTCGTTCGCACGAGGCGGGAGAGGGTGAGGGGCAATCCGAGCGCGCCGACCGCGGCCTTTCCGATCGCGTGCGGAGGGCGATGGCGGCGGGGCTGGAAGTGGCTTCGCGCTCGAAGGACGACTTCGTGCGTGCCGCGACCTCGGAGATTGGTTCGTGGCTCGACCGCATGGACGTGCAGGGCGAGCTGGCCAAGGTGCTTTCGAAGATGGTGCTGGA
The DNA here is from genome assembly GCA_003159055.1 of Myxococcales bacterium. The sequence continues at coordinate 1,195 of PMLH01000640.1, read as the reverse complement.
AGTGAAAGCCGAGATCCGCTTCCGCCCCAGGGAAGATGGAACGCTGGCCGCCGAAGCCACCAGCGAAACCAAGGTGAAGGACGACGCGAAGGCCTAGCTAGTACCGGCCCCGGCAGCCGCGGAACCGGGACCGGCGACGGAACCGGCCTCCCGGATCCGGCCACCGGTTTCTATTCCTTGGGCGCGCCACTGGGGCGGCCGGCGGTCATGCCGATGCCGTATTTTTCCAGCTTGTAGTACAGCGCGCTGGTCTTGATGCCGAGCAGGCGCGCGGTCTCGGTCTTCACGCCCCCGGTACGGTCGTAGGCGCGCTGAAGGAGCTGGCGCTCGAGATCGTCGAGGATGTCTGGCAGGCTCATGTTGCCACCTGGAACTGCGAGCGCTGCTTCACTCGCGCCTTCGCGCAGGAAGGCCGGCAACGCGCGCACGTCGATACTGTCGCCGGTCGCGAAAACCAGGGCTTGCTCGATCGCGTTCTCCAGCTCGCGCACGTTGCCCGGCCAGGGATAGGTCGCAAGGCGGGCCAGCGAGGCTTCGTCGATGCGCCTCACCGCAGGGTTGGCGCGCGGTCCCAGCTTCTTGATGAAGTGATCGACCAGGAGCGGAATGTCCTCGCGCCGCTCGCGCAGCGACGGCACACGGAAGGGAACCACGTGCAGGCGGTAGAAGAGGTCCTCACGGAATTTGCCTTCTTCGACGGCCTGTTTCAGATCCCGATGCGTGGCCGATACCACCCGCACGTCGACCTGAACAGTTTCCTCGCCCCCCACGCGCTCGAACTGATTTTCCTGCAAGACGCGCAGAAGCCTGAGCTGCAAGTTCGGCGTCATGTCGCCGACTTCGTCGAGGAACAGCGTGCCCTTGTCGGCCAGCTCGAAGCGGCCGAGCCTACGTTTCACCGCGCCAGTGAAGGATCCCTTTTCGTGACCGAACAACTCCGATTCCAGCAGAGTGTCGGTGAGCGCCCCGCAATTGACTATCACGAACGGCCCGCTGGCGCGCTTGGAATGCATGTGCACCGCGCGCGCCACCAGTTCCTTGCCNNCGACTCGCCCGCGATATGCACGACGACATCCGACGCTGCGACCTTCGCGATGGATTGGAACAGTGAGAGCATGAGCGGCGACTGCCCGACCATCTCGTTCGGCACGTAGCCGGCGGCGGCATCCGCGCGCAGAACTTCGACCTCGGCCTC
>PMLH01000126.1 GCA_003159055.1 Myxococcales bacterium | reverse complement strand
CGGTGATGATACTGGGAGTCACGATGCCGGTGCCTATCGTCCTAGCCACGTGCTGGCCGAATACCAGAAACGCCACGAAATTGAAGAACGCCGCCCAGAACACCGCATAACGCGGCTGCAGCACGCGCGTCGAAACGATGGTGGCGATCGAGTTGGCGGCGTCGTGAAAGCCGTTGATGAAGTCGAACGCCAGCGCCGCCACGACGACCGTGATGACAAGGACGAGATGGCCCGTGCTCATGGCTGGATGGCGTCCTCACGAATGGTTCCACCCCGAAGGTCGAGGGACCGCGAGCTGGTCTGGCTGCCAGGCATTTCGGGTCGCAGTTAGCCAGCTTCCCGCAGCCGTCGTGTGACACTTGTGTGACGATTGTGTAACGACGTGGGCGGACCAGGGACGAGCGGCGGTGGCTCGGAAGCTCGCAGGCGCTCCGGCCACGATCCGGTCGGCCTGACCTCAGCGCGCCTTGCTCAACCGGGCCGCGTCCGCGAGATCCTTGGGCCGGCCAGCAGCCTGCTTGTTGCGCAGGAACATCTCGCGGCCGATGAAATGCACAACCCGACCGCTGACTTCAGCCGGAACCCGAGAGCTCCACGCTTCGTCGAAGCTCACCCCTGAGATCGAGGTGAGCAGATCGATGCGACGAGGCGGAAGTCCAATCTGGTAGACGAGATCGGGCTTCTCGAAATCGGCTTGCACCACACCCACGGACGCAACAGGAGCGCCGAACTCGACCAGCGCCCTCCAGATTCGGGCGGCATTGGCAGCGCTTGGCCGCACGAAAATATCGATGTCGCCGCTGGCACGTGGGGCCCCGTGAAAGCTGAGCGCATAGGCCCCCACGATCAGGAACTCGGCCCCGTGATCGGCCAAGGCCAGCAAGAGATCGCGAAAATCGTCGTTCAGGCTATCCAGATTCATGGTCAGCCGGGCGGGGTTCGCCTGCGCGGAACACGCGCGACGGTATGTTGGCGCGAGCATAGGAAGGCAGGGGCCGGCCCGCGAGCTGCCACGCCTCGACCGCCAGCGGCCACATCATCCGGATGCGCTGGCCGGGATCCGTGACGGCGGAAAGGTCGTCATCCGTGCTATCCGCGAGCGAGCGCACACGCACCGGCCATCCCGCCCGTGCCTTGCGGCGAGTGTCCGCGTCCGAGGCGTTGGTACGTGACATGAAACGAGTATAGCGCAGACAGGACACGCTGGCGGCTCGGTGGTGGCAGACGTCCACGGCCACGGTTAGGACCACGACCTTCTGCGGCTATTGCGGAATCTCTAGGCAAGCAAGTTGACGACCAGGCGCAGGCTAGCGTCGTACGCGTCCCGGGTGTCGAGGAGACCGCGCGAGGCCTGCGCGCGCGCATCCAAGTGAACCGCCAATTCCGCAATCTCCCGACCCAATTTCCCGACGGCAAACATGGGCAATACTATACATGTGTTTAGTGTTGGCGGCAATGCGAATTCTCTCAAGGTAGTATCTCTCCATCATGGGAAAGACGCTCATTTCGGCACTGCTGCTGGGAGTGATCGGCGCGTGGCCCACGAACGCGGCAGCTTGCAAGATCAAGCCCTACCCAGACCAATTTCAGACTGGCTCGCCGACAGCGGGCTCATTGCAACCGCCGCCTATGCTGTCGTTGGTTGACGCTCGTGTGACCCGCTCGAAGTACGCTCCGCCGGGGAGCGGGGATTGCGGAGAGGTGGGTTCTCTCGAGTTACAGTTCGAAGCCGCCGGCGCTTCATCGTGGCCGGCTGGTCTGGGGGTGCGCCTGAGCTTGCTGGGCGGCAGCCTGCCGCCGCCATTTCAAATTCCTGCTTATGCTTTGGTTGCAACCCAGGGCACGCTGAATTTCGCGGGTGGGGATGATCCGTCACAGCCGATGGACTTCACCCTGCAGGCCACAGCTGTGGATAGCGCTGGCAACGAGTCTTCGCCGATTGAGGTCCATGTAACCGATCCGGGAAGGCAGAGTAGCGGATGCTCTTTCGCTGGCAAGCCCAGCCATGACTCCACGCTCTGGGGATCCTTTGCCAGTTTTTGTCTGCTGGGATTGTCGCTGATTCGAGCCTTGCGCATGCGAATCCATCGAAGAGGCTAGGACGACCACATCGCACGGACCAGGCCGGCCATCGCGGAAATGGCGCCTTCCTGGGCGCGCGACTTCAGCCAGACAAAGGCGTATTCGGTGGCGACGGACGCCCCAGGCCAGATCCGACAACGCCCTTGGGATTCGGCGAGGCTGGCGGTCCTTTCGTGAAGCAGGCTGGCGCCAAGTCCAGACGAGACAGCCTCGACAAGCGCGCTTTCGATGTCCACTTGGCAGCTGGTGCGGGGAACGCGGCCGAGTTTGCGGAAGAGATCGCGTCCGAGAACTTGGAAAGGGCAGCCATCCGGGGTGGCGATCCACGGAAGCTCGCAAAGAGCGTCCCAGCCGGAGTTATTGTGGATGGCGCATCGACTGGGGACGGCTACCACCAGCCGGACCGGTGACAGGATGGCGCGATCCAGCTTTTCTTCGGAGGGGCCAAGGACGAATCCACAGTCGAGATCGCCCGACAAGACATCGCGGCGGATCGCGACGGACGATGCGTGGTGCAGATGGATTTGGACGGAAGGGAAGCGCTGGGCGGCCTGACTGAGCAGCTCACCGATGCGAAGCGTGGTCGGATCGGGTGGGGCGCCGATGCGAACCGTACCCTCGGGCTGTCCGCGCAAGCGCCGCGCCTCTTCTAAGAGGTCGCCGGCCGAGCTCAAAGTTCGCTGGGCTTCTTCCAGCAGGTGCTGTCCTTCGCCAGTTAGAATCATCCCCTTGGCGCTCCGCTCGAAAAGGGCAATGCCGAGCTCATCTTCCAGCGTCTTGATTTGCGCGCTGAGGGCGGGCTGGCTGGTGGCCAGGAGCTTGGCCGCGCGCGAAAGGTTGCCTTCCTTGGCAACGGCCACAAAGGTTCGTAGTTGATAGAGTTCCATGGCAATTGAGCGGGTCTCGAGCGTGGCAAGGATACTCCCGGGCCGCGCTAGCCATCAAAAAAGCAGAAGACCCCTTCGGATCTTGTGATTGGCCTTCCGACGACAGGTGCGACACCGTCGTCTGGAAGGAGTGAACCATGAACGCAGTCATCGACTCGGCCCCACTCGCAGCGCTACCGGGTACTGGCGACCTGGAGGGCTCGCTCTCCCGCCTGCGCGCCATCGTCGAGGCCGCCTGTAAGCAGCCGGGATCCCGGCTGAGCTTAAGCTTTTATCAGGAGCATGTTCTCGTGGTTGAACGATTTGTCCGCCGCCTGTCGCCGCTCCTTGGCGCCAGGCTGGAGGTGGTGCTGCCCGCGGCCCTCTTGCACGACATCGCGGCCATCGAGGATTTCTCGCGGGTTTCCCTGCACCACGAATTGGGCGCGGAGCGAGCCACCACAATCCTACGCGAATCGGGCTTTCCCGACCGGCAAACTAGCGCGGTGGCTGCATGCATTCGCCGGCATGTGCTGCCCGTGATCGAAGGTGAAGGCACTCCCGAGGAGGTATGCCTCTCGAACGCAGACGCCTTGGCTCAGATGTCCACCCCGTCCTACTGGTTCCACTACGCACACAGCGTGCGAGCCTTGGAATTCCCGGCCGGGCGAGATTGGTATCTCGCGATGGTGAAGGAGCGCTGGCCGCGACTGCACCGGTCGGTGCGCGACCTGGCACGTCCCCACTACCGTCGGGCGCTCGGCGCATGCCTGCGCGACCAGGACCCCTTCGTCCTTGACGGACAGTAGGCGGAACAAGTCCGGGCGCGGACCGCGATCTGCACCCACGTGTTGAACCGAGGCGGGCGACGCGTCCGCAGCCCCCCTGGACCGCTGACCGCGTGGAGCCGAACCTCTCAACGAAGCGGCCCCGCGCAAACCTGAAGGCCGAGGCACGAGAGCCACCAACGCGAAATCACGCAACTTCGAACCGCCATCGAGCCGGGAAAGAGCATCCCTCGCCGCTGCGGTAGTGATAGTCTCTGCAGCTGAATGGGAAGTTCGGCGGACACCTCGATCCGCGGTAAGGGCATTGTGAATGCACATCTTTGGAAAAGGTGATCTGGATCCATTTCTGGGGATGGAAAGAGCGATCCGTGCCCAGTGTTCCGAGCATGTGATCATGCAGGTTCACGACGTCTGCGCCCAGGTTGCCCGAGCGACCGACTCCGTGAACGACGCGGTGGAGTCGGCCCTAGCTGAGGCTTTCGGCGTTGACCCTGCGTCGTCACCCAGAAGGCAGCATAGAAAGGCGATCGCAACGCTTCGTGCCCTGCTCGATCGTGGCGCGAAGGAGCGTGCGCTTCAGGACGCTTTGGTCGAGTCCGGCCTCGCGGCCTTGAGCTGCACGGTCCTGCAGGAGGTCGCGATGAGGCCCACGGACGACTATCGTGGCATGCGCATGGACCTCATTGTTGACCCGCCGGCTGATGAGCCTACCCAGATAATCGAGCTGAAACGTGGCTCACATCTACTCCTGGCCCGAAAAGGGGAGCCAACGGCACGACTGTCCCGAGAACTGGAGAAGGCCGTAGCGCAGTTGAAGAGGTACGGCCAGCGGGTCGAATCTGATGTTGAGATGACGGCCGAGATCGAACAGCGTTTTGGCATCCGTTTCGACAGGCCGGAGCTTCGCCTCATCGCTGGAAGGCGCCTGCCAGATGCCGATGCATATCATCTTCTCAGCGTCGCTGAAGAGAATGCCAGCGAGTCCGGCCCGCAGCTTCAGATCTATACTTGGGACGGCTTCCTCGCCGAGCTGGAGCGCATCGCTGGCTGACAGGTGAGCCCAGCGTGAGTGCCGCCGAACACGGCGTGACTGTGCCACCACGGGACCTTGTGCAACGTCTGTCTTCCAGCTAGGAGTCTTCGATGACTTCAGGAATGCCAGCTCGTCCAACCGTGACCGCGGGCATCTTCGACATGGATGGCGTCCTCATCGATTCCGAACCGCTGTG
>PMLH01000354.1 GCA_003159055.1 Myxococcales bacterium | reverse complement strand
CCGCCAAAGCCACCGCGGCCATGGCCGCGCCCACCACCGCCACCACCGCCACCACCACCACCACCACCGCCGCCGCCGCCACCAGGGCAACCCAGACAAGGAGGCGGGGGCGGCGGGGGCGGAGGCGGGGGCGGAGGCGGAGGCAGAGGCAGAGGGCAGGAACCGCCACCGCCACCGCCGCCGCCAGCACCGCCACCCTTCATTCCGTAGAAGCTCGGCCTGTCAATCTCCGCTGCTCCGCGGGCTTCCCTGACGGTCCCTTTGGGCGGGTGAATGCTGCCGGGCGGGAATAGTCTGACCACGGCGGCTGTTCCGTCGTCTATGGGACTTTTTCGTACACGCCTTGCCATCGTGATCGCCGCCCTGCTGCTGGTCGCCTGCGACCACGGCTGCAAGAGCTTCGCCAAGGGCGGGCTGGAACACCGACCGCCCCGCAGCTTGGTCGGCGGTGTCTTCGACCTCGACTACGTCGAAAATCCAGACACCGGCTTCGGCCTCCTGCGCAGCGTGCCCGAGCGCATTCGTACGCCGGCCCTGACCGCGGTGCAATTGCTATCCGGCGTGGCATTCCTACTGCTAAGCCTACGGCGGAATGCCCGTCGGATTACACGCCTGTGCTTGCTCTTGATCTCCGCAGGCGCCCTGGGTAATGGCCTCGACCGACTGGTCCGTGGCTACGTGGTCGACTTCCTCCACATTCATCACTGGCCGGTCTTCAACCTCGCGGACATCTACATCACCGTGGGCGCGATCTTGCTCGTCATGGCAAGCCGCTTTGCGCGCTCCGATCAACCAGATCTGCCGCTCGCTTCGTCCTGACTTCAAGAGCGGGCGAAGGCGCCACGGCGGGAATCTCTTGCGACGGTGAATGGGCCTGCCCGATCTGTGGTATCGGTAGAGGCCTCTATGAAATTCCTGCTTGAGCCTTGCAACAACACGCTTTCGCATGTCGCGAAGTGCTTGGCTCTGCGGGAGGTGCTGGTGGCGCGCGGCCACCAGGTCTTACTAGCGGTTTCGGCCGGTCGGGCGCGTTTCCTGGACCGCATGGGCGTGGGTGGGTACGAGATGCTGCCGGACATCCAAGAGGCGGACGCTGGCCCTTCGCCCAGCTTTGCTTGGTTCAGGCCCGCACGGGTGGAAGCCTGCATCCGGGCGGAGGTTGAGCTTCTGCGCCGACTGCGCCCCGACCGCGTACTCGGTGTCTTCCGTTTTACCGGCCCGCTGTCGGCTGCTTTGACCCGCGTGAGGTACGATTCGCTGATCTGTGGTTGCATGACGCCCGCCTGCTTGGACGTGCTCGGCTTCGCGTCGGACGAGGTGGGCGCCGAGCAGCAAGCCGCCGCCCTCTCCTTCTTCCGCCAGGCTGGAGCCCATCGGATTCGCCCCCTGCTTTTGTCCCTGGGCTTGTCGGCGGTGGACGACCTTTGGCAGCTGCTGACCGGCGAGCGTACCTTCTTGTGGGATTTTCCCGCTTTTCAGCCCCTGGACGCCAGGCCCGGCTATCAGCACATCGGGCCTGTTCGCTGGTCGGGCTGGCCACAAGTAAAGGTCGAGCCGAGGCTGCTGGATTCGCTCAAGCTTCCGATAGCGTTCGTCGCTTTCGGCACGGGGGCGATCCCGGCCACGCACTTGCAACAAGTGGTGGAGACGCTCACGCAGGCGGGCTATTCCGTCGCGTTGGCCTTGGGTGGGAAGAGAGGCCCCAAGCCTTGGAAGACCGACACTCGCCATCCCATTTGGCCATGTTCGACTTCCTTCCGGCCGAAACGATCCTTGACCGCGCATCGCTGGTCGTCTGTCATGGCGGCCAAGGGTTGGTCTTCGAGGCCATGCGCCACGCGCTTCCCATCGTCGTGATTCCGTTCCAGCCCGAGCAAGCGCAAAACGGCCTTTGCGTCGAGCGCATGGGGTGCGGCTTTCGGCTGCTGCGGGGCAAGGTGTTTGATGGCGGGCTTGCCGGCGGACGGGGGGCGTGGTCACAAAGCGCGCCCGACTTGCTTGCAGAGGAGCTGGCTGCCGCGCTTTCCCGCCAAGTTTCCAGAAATTCGCGCAGCCAAGCGGCGGCACTGCTGGGCCAGTACCGCGGCGTCGAAACTCTCGCGTGCATGCTGGAGCAGGCCGGATGAGCACGCCGGGCATCGTGCTCGTGCACGGTTTCCTGGGCTCGCCCGCGGATCTGACGCCATTGGCTGACGTGCTGGCCGCGAGATACGGCAGCGGCGCCATCGAACGGGTTTGCCTGCCGGGCCATGGCGCGGGCCGACGTGGCCCGGTTGCATTTCAGGCCGAAGCCTTTCTGGCGACCATTGCGGCCGCGAGCGAACGCCAGCGCGCCCAAGGCCGAGAGTTGGTTCTCGTCGGGCATTCCACGGGCGGCAATCTGATTCTGGAAGCGCTCGATGAAGCGAAGAAGATAGACCGTAGCCACTTGCTCCTGGCGGTCCTGCTGGCGGCTCCCCCAGCGATTGATGGCAGCTATTTCGAGCGCTGGAATGCATTCGCGTCTGGCGGCGAGGCCAGACTCGGCGATGTCGCCGCGCTGGTATCTCTCGTCAATCGACGAACCCGGCGTCCGGAAAGCGCCGCACCCGTGCCGAGCCCGGTCCTGGTAGTTCAGGGAGAAGCCGACGCCTTGGTGCTTCCGAGCGAGGCTCCGCGCTGGCTCGATGGACGCCTGAGGGCTCCGGCCCGCCTTCTTCGCGTCGAGCGCGCCGGGCACCGGCTCTTCGATGACAGCGCCAGCATTGCGATGGTGGTCGACTCTGTCGGCAGGGCCATCGAGGATGCGCTTCTGTCCGCGCAGGCGGAAGCGGACGCGACCGACGCTGGGCTCGCCGACGCCGCGGGTTTCTTTGCGCGATGGCCGCACGCGCGGCCGCACGTCCTCGGCAGCCCCGCCGGGCTTGCGTTGCGGAAGCGCCCGTTTGCACCAGCGCCGGTGGCGTCGACAGAACCCAGCATCGCCAACATCGAAATCACCACACGCTGCAACCTCGCCTGCTTGGCCTGCGCACGCGCCCAGCTTTGTCCCAAGCCGCGCGACATGACCCGTGCGCAGTTCGAATGCATCCTGGAACGACTGCCCCATGCCTTCCGCATCGTGGTCGTCGGCCTCGGCGAGCCGTCGCTCCACCCCGAGCTTGCCGATTTCGTACGCATCGCGAGCGGCCAAGGTCGCCGCGTTGCGCTGGTCAGCAACGGCATGGAGCTGGGCACCCAGCTCGCGGGCGACCTGTGCGACGCCGGCTTGGCCAGCATGACCTTCAGCCTCGACGCTGCGGAGCCAGAAGTTGCCGCGCGCGTGCGCCGCGGAAGCGACTTGCGGCGAATCGTCGAGAACATCCAGGGGTTCCTTGCCCAGCGCGCACGTCGCCATGATGGCACTGGGCTTGGCAAACCCGCGGTTTCCATTTTCACCGCGCTTTCGTCGGAAACTGCGTTGCAGCTGCAACCTATCGTCCAACTCGCGGCGGATCTTGGCATCGACGCCGTCATGGTTTCCGACCTCAACTTCATCGCGAATCAAGGCACGACCCTCCACGCCTCGCTATCGCCGGCAGCCAGCCAGTCCATCCGCCAGGCCGTGAAGACGGCCGCCGCCAGGAGACTACCGCTGCTGTCCGTGCACGGGCTCGAGATGCTGGACATCCGCGCAGGCGCCCGCGACGTTCTGCTTTTTCGCGCCGAACAAATCGCCAGCCGAAGCCGCCGCCGAGCCCACTGCGCCTCGCCGTGGCAAACCGCCGTGGTGAGCGTCGACGGCGACCTCAGCATCTGCGATTGCCAGCCACACGCCTTGCTCGGGAACATCCTGGAGAAGCCACTTTCCGCCTGCTGGAACAGTCCCGACATGGTTGACTACCGGAAGCGCATGCTCGGCGATTGCCCCCCCGCCGACTGCTTGGCCTGCCCTCGGTTCTAATCTTCTCTTTCGCGGTACAATGAGGGCGATGCCTCGCCTCGCCGTGACCCTGTTCGTGCCGCTGTTGACGCTGTCGCCAATTGCATGCCTTTACGGCTCGAACACGTCAGGCGTGACTCGCGACAGCGGCATCGCGAGTGGCGGCGTAACGGCGACAGGCGGTGATGGCGGATCTGGCGGACTTGCCGGCACGAGCACCACAGGGACAACGCGCGGGAGTGGCGGAGCGACGAGCGGTGGCGGAAGCCTTGCGCCTGGCGGGTCGGGCGGCGGCGGTGGAATCATGGGCAGCGGCGGCGTTTTCGCCACGGGCGGGTCGAGCAGCCGTGGTGGCAACAGCGGCGGCGGTGGCGCCGGTGTGGTGTCAGGCGGTGGGGCCGCGGGGACCGCGGCGGGCGGCGGAAAGGTAGGCAGTGGTGGCGTCGCCAGCACCGGGGGCAGTCCTCAAGCGTCAGGCGGAACGGGTGGAACCGGCACCTCCACGGGTGTCGACCGCTTCGGCATCGCCCTGCTCTATCCTTCGCTGGCCGGTGGCAAGGCGTGGTTCTCATCCTGGGACAGCGGCACCGCGCGTAGCTTCACGGGCGTCGATCCCAACGACGCCTGGTTCGACGCAGATCACGGCAGCGCGTCCTACAAGACCGACGGTGCCGGCACGCTACGGATCTCGGGCGGGACGCCGCGCATGTACGTCCACGATCCGGCCAAGCTCGACCAGTGGCGCGACGTCGAGATCACGATGTACTTCATGCGCACCCCGGCCTTCACCTGCTCGGCGGCGTACGCCGGCATGGCGGCGCTCGCTCGCTCGAACCACGGCACCACCGGCCAAGAAACCGTCGACCTTTGCGACACCCGCGGCATCAACGCACGCATGCGCTGCGACGGGCACCTCGACTTCGAAAAGGAAACGCGACACACGGATTCGACGGCGATCTTGGACAAGCCGTACTGGACCACCCTCGGTACGCTGCCCACCAACCAGTGGATTGGCTACAAGCACGCGGTCTACGACCTTGCCGACGGCGGGGTCAAGCAAGAGCTGTGGATCGACGAGACCGACGGGCAAAACGGTGGCACCTGGCGCAAGCTCAACGAGCACGTGGACTACGGCAAGGATTTCGGCGTCGGCGCCACGCCGTGCGCGGCCGGTATCGACCCGGCCATGCCACTCACCAAAGCCCCGACGCGCGCCGGCTCCGAGAGCGGCAAGCCCAACATCACCGTCTACTTCCGCAGCGACAACGTGGGCACCGAGGGGCTGGTCTTCAAGAAAGGCAGCGTGCGCGAAATCAGCGTGCCGTGAGCGGGCGCTATTGCTCCTCGACGAAGAATCCGCCAAAGTTCTGCCACTGTTCAGGGTGGCTTCTGACCATGGCTTCCAGACGCTGCAAATATCCGGCCGCCGCCTTTTCCATGACGGCTTGCCGGTCGCGACGGTTGGCGGCAGTCAGGGTGACGGGCGGATCGCTGACGAATCGATAGTGGCGAGTGCCCATTCGCACGGCGAAGACCGTGAGCAACGGGGCACCGCTGACCAGGGCCAGCGCGAAAGGCGCGGCCGCGATGCCGACTGTGTGCCCAAGAAATGGCATACGCAGAATGCGCGCGTCGCCAAAGACGCGATCCGCGGCCAGCGANNAGATCGCGGTCGACGCCGGCGCGCGCTTCGCCATGGGCCTGCCCTCCCATCACCAAGGTCAACTCCTTGTGTCTCTCGGCAAGCAGGCGCGCTCCAATCTCCCAGCGGCCGAAGTGCGACATCAGCAGAACCACCCCACGGCCGGCGGCTTTCGCCTCGACCACGTAGCGGTCGCCATCGCGCTCGAAAATCACGTCGGTGCGCCGCTCGACCTCCAAGCGCTCGCTGTAGACGCGGGCGAAGTCCTGAAACTGTCGCCAGGCGCAGCCCGTCGCGAACCAACGCGATCGTTCGAAAAAAAGCGCGCGGTAGAAGCGGATGCTGTGGCCGCGCCGCCCGAAGAAACAGAGGAAATACACAGCTGCCACGATACTGGCAGTCACACGAATCGGCCAAAGCCCGAGCGCGCGCGAAGCCCGCGAATACAGCCTGTAGAGCCACTCGCTCACGTTGCGCTCGCACCGACAGACGCGACCTCGGCAATGAACCAGGTCTCTTCCCGGCCCGCTGCCGTCGGCTCGATGAGAGTGACCTGCAATCCTGCCGCCTGGATAGCCTTCACGACGTCTTCTCGCTGACGATAGTGTGGCTTGAGTTTCGCCAGAGCCAAGCGCCGAGTTTCGAACCAGCGATAGAACGGCGTCCGCCCGGCTATCGGCACCGTGGCGCGCAGGAGCAAACGTCCGCCGGGACCGAGACAGCTGCGTACGTGTGACAAGGTCTTGGCCAGGCCTCCGCTGTCCAAGTGATGAATCATGTCCAAGCAAACCACAGCCGCCGCGGAGACCTGCGGCAACGCCTCGGGCGCGGCACCCTCGTGCACCTCGCCGCGCTGCCCGAGCACGAATCGTGCGACATCCACACGATCCTCATCCGGCTCGACCGCGACCACACGCAAGTCGCCCGAGCGCCCCAGCATCCACGCCGCCACCACCCCGAAGCCGCAGCCGATGTCGAGCACAGTGCCCTGCTCGGGCAAGAAGTCCGGCAGGCGCTTGAACATGGGGTCGAGCCGCATCTTGAACCACGCGAAACAACGGGGATAGGCTCCCAGGCGACGGAACCGCTTCATCACCCAGCGCTCCGGATGTTCGCGATCCGGCGGTGGCACCGGCCGCGTCGAAAACAGATGGCGCAGCAACGGTGGCAACAGCAGATAGGCCCCGACCGCACAGTAGCCAATGGCAAAGGTCGCCATAATGCCCGCGCTACGGGTAACCGCGTGCTCGGCGCCGGCCATGGTGATCATGCCGACCAGGGTTGCGCTCGACGCGAGAAAGATGCTGGTCCTGACCGGGCCGTGCGACGGGTGGTGCTCGTCGAGGCAGCGCTGGTACACGCGCACGAACGAAAAGGAATAGTCGACCCCCATGCCGAAAATTAGCACCGACAGAATGAGCCCGACGATATCGATGGGCCGCCCGATGAGGTGCAGGGTCGCGATGGTCAGGACAAACGAAAACGTCAGGGGTGCCAGCGCGATGGCGGCGACGCGCAGGTCCAGAAAAAACAGCAAGACCGCCCCGGCCACAAAACACACGACCACCACGAACATCGACCGGAAGGAAGCTGCCAGGAAGTCCGCCAGGGTTTGCGAAAAGTTCTCCCCGTCGAAGACAAAGAAGCCTTGCTTGTGCGCCTCGGCCGCAAAAGCCGCAGGCTGGTAGCGGGGGCCTGGCACCACACTGGCCAACCAAACAATGCCTTTGCCGTCGCGCCCAGGGGCGACACCGTAGAGAGCCTTCTCGCCGTCGGAGATTTGTGGTGCCGCAACACCGGCCGCCGCTAGCCGCGCCAGGAACGGCGCAAACGCATCCTTGGAAAACCCGATCCGTTCTCCGCCCTCGCGCAGATTTTCGGTCAACCCCTGCACCCGCGCGGACGTCCAGAACGCGGACCACGCGGCGCCATTTTTCGCTGACAACGACGGACCGGGGCTCAGCATCGACGGAGAAAAGCCACGACTAAGCATGCCTGCCGCTTTCTGCTGCTCAACCATCGCCAACCACGCATCCGATTTCTGTCTAAAATCCGCATCGTCCTTGGCGTCAATGAGAACGTAGAGGCGATGGAAAATGTCGCCCCACACGGCTCGAACGCGACCTTCGTCGCGCGTGGTCTCGGCCCGCACCGTGTTCATCGACGCCAGATCCACGTTGAACTTGGGGCGCGCGAAACCCAAGGCGACAACGAAGATGGCCGCTCCCACCGCCAGGGCACGAAAACCGCGCCCCACCGTGATCCGCCGCAGGAATCCGTCGACCGGCACCCAAGCCGAGCGGGTTGCCGGCGGCACCGACGGAAAGATGTGCGGAAAGACCAGGTGAACAAACAGGTACGAAAAGCCGATGCCCAGCGCCGCAAAGAGGCCAATCTGGCCCAGCACCCGGAAACCGGTCAGGCGCAGCGACAGGAACGCGCCCATGTTGATGACAGTCGAAAGCGAGCCGATGGAAAACACTTCGTGCGCGGCCCGATGCCCGGCGGTCTT
>PMLH01000171.1 GCA_003159055.1 Myxococcales bacterium | reverse complement strand
GGAATGACGAAGACAATACGCAATGGCCAACCCCGTTGCGGCAACAGAAGGGCGGCCTGGGGAAGGTGGTGCGCGACTACGTGCAGGACACCGAGGAGACGCGCGGAGAGGCGGCCGCCTACGCACGCGTCCTTGCCCGCACGACCAGCACGGCTCGCACGAATGGTGGATCGTCCCGTCGGATTCCGAGGGTGGCCGTGCCCCTAGCCATGGCGGTGGTGGTCGTGGTGCTGGTCTTGCGCCCTCACACGACTGATGTGTCGAAGCCCCAGGCCAAGGTCGCATCGCAGTCTGCCTCGTCCAAAGCCTCGTCCAATGCTTCGCCATCGGCACACTCGTCAGACGCGAAGGAATGGTCGCCGGCGGCCACGCCAACCGACGCGCCTTCCATTCCTTCCCCAAAGACTGCCTCGATTCGCCTCCGAGATGTGCCGTGCTCATTGCCCGCAGGGCAGGTCGACCTCGACGGTCAAGCCATGGCAGTCCTGTCCGCCGAGGCCATCGCCAGCGGCCACACGCAAAAAGCAAACACCGAAATCGTGCTCAAGAAGGGCAGCATCGACCTGCGCGTTGTCCCGCGCGCCAAAGGACAAAGTTTTGCGGTTCGCGCCGGCCCTTATCAATTTACGGTCGTTGGGACCGCATTCACAGTCTCACGAACCCAATCGCGCTTGGAGCTTGTGGTCAGAGAGGGGAAGGTCGCTGTGTCGCGCGGAACCAGGCGACTGGCGACGGTGAATGCCGGGGGCACGTGGGTGGTGGAAGCGAATGCGGCGCCTGCGGTCGTCGCAACCCCGGCAGCTGCCGCGTCCGTGGCAGCTGCGCTGGTCGCAGCGCCGCCGCCAGCTGCCCCTGCGGCGTTTGCGCTGGCCCCAACGCCGGCTGCATCTGCAGTTGCGGCTCCTTCGGTCGTTTCTGCGCCGGCCGCATCTCCGTTCGCGCAGCCCGCGCCGGCCGCACCCTTGGCAACGCGGCCGGTTGCAGCCGCCACCAAAGTGGCCCTCGTTGGCCCAGCCGCGCCTTCGCCGGTGGCTGATCCTCGCCGGTATTGTGGCGCGCTATCAGCCAGCAAGCGCCCGCGCGAAGCACTCCTCTGCTATCAAGAACAAGCGACACAGAGCGGACTCGTTGGCGAGACTGCGCAGTATGAGGTGGCCCGCCTGTGGCGCGACTCATTGGCCGAGCCTGAGCGTGCACTGGCTGCCTTCAAGGCCCAGCGGTCCCGCTTCCCAAGTGGGGCGCTTCGAACCGAGGCGGATCTTTCCATCATTGAGCTTCTGCCCCGTCTCGGCCGTCACGCCGAAGCGATGACCGAGACCGAGCGGTTCTTGATTGCCCATCCCAAGGCGGAACGGAGGGGCGAGATTCACCTTCTGCGCGGGAATATCTTCCGTGAGGTCCTGCGCGACCTAGGTCAAGCCGAGCGCGAGTATGCATGGGGGATCGAATCGGGTGGAAAGGTCGGCGATGACTGCCGGTTCCTGCGCGCCGTGTGCCTGGAGGCCCTGGGGCACGTCGAGGAAGCCCGAAGAGCCTTCGAGGTCTATCTGCTTGGGAACAAAGGCACGCATATTGAAGATGCAAGAAGGCGCCTCGAACGTCTGCATCCGTGAACAATCACAATCCTGCCGGCTCTAACAGGACAGCGTGCCAACAGTCTCTCGATGGAGGTTTCGCCATGCAGACGCGATTTTCCTTATTGATGACCTCTCTGTCCTGCCTAGCTCTGGGATCGTGCAAGGATGTTGCCCTTGGAACCGACGGTGTGAAGAGTGACGGAGGAATCGACGGTTCAGTTCAAGCTCCGCCGATTGGGAACGATACCGCCCTTGGAACAGGCGGAAGCGAGGATGGCGTCGGCAGCACCGGGGGCGGCGGATTTGGAATTGGTGGCCTTGGGGCCATTGGCGGCGGTGGCATTGGGGGCGGCGCCAGCCTTGGCAACGGCGGCAGTGGTGGTAGTAGTGGGATCCCCACCTGCGGCCAGACGGGGATTGTCGCAAACGAAGCCAACAACTATGCCTTTTCAGGCACACTCACCCTTGCACCTGCCAAAGTTGCGCCGAACACCGACCTGACGTTCGACTGGTCTGGCCTGACGGCGGACTTCATGGGGCGAGCCCTCGACCCCAAGACGGACATCACCTCCATCCAAGTGTGGGTGTGGAACCTGACGCCCTCGCAATTGCAGGCCAAGCTGAATGCGGATACGGTCACCCAGACCGACCCGGTCTTCATGCCACCGCTAACGTTCTCTCCTGATGGCCACACGACAACTGCCAATCTTGGCAATTTCACGCTTAACGACGCCGCGGCAGCCCTCGACCGGATCCTCCCCTTCTTCGATCCAAGTCAATACCCCATCAGTAACCATGTCTACACCGTCGAGGCAGTAGCAGGAAACGCGATCGGACAAGGAACCCTGATGATTCAGTCGTTCCAGCTCGATCCGGCATCCAGCAATACCACCGTCAATTTGACCCCGAATTCCAGCCCGTTCACGTACTCCGTGGACTTGAACAGCTTGACCCCGAGTGTGGTACCCGTCGGGCGGCCGACTATCACCCTCGACTGGAGCAAGATGACCACGAATGCGCTTGGGACCCCGTTCACTCCGGGGGCGATCAACAAGGCTGTTGTCGGTCACTACGTCCAGAGTCTGACCGACCTCGCAAGCAATTTCCCCAGCCTGGAGACGATGGCCACAGAGCTCTATCAAGTGGACGTGCCTACGGGTCAATCGGTCGACTTGTCGTCGCTCAAGTCGAGCACCGGGAAGAACTTCGCGGGCATAGATGGAACAGGCACATGGCTTGTCGCGCTTGAGTGCGGCGAGTGCCACAATCTTACTCCTTGGTACCTTTCAATCCTCAAGGGTTGCTCGAACTAGTTGCTAGTGCGTGACCGGCGAGCCAGCGACCGCAAGCGCAATCTCATCCACCGTGGCGCCTTGCCGTCGAGTCGGTACTTCGATTGACCGAAGGCGGGCTGAATTGGAGGCGTCCCTCGGCCGCGATGGAGTAGACTGCGCCTTGTGGCCAGAATGGACTTCTCGGCACGCCAATCGACCGGTCAGAACCGATCCACTGCCCTGGCGACCTCGCCTCGAATCGCGGATGCCGCCACCTTGGACTGGTTGCTCGGGGCAGACACCCCCGCGGTTCGCTTTTTCGCCCTGACCGAGCTCCTCGGGCGCTCGGAGCGCAGCCCCGAGGTGCGCAGGGCGCGGGCGGCTATCATGCGAACCGGTGTTGTGCCCGCGATCTTGGACCTTCAGCAACCGGATGGCTATTGGGCCGGCCGGGACTCTTTCTATACGGCGAAGTACCGCGGGACCGTCTGGCAGCTCATGGTGTTGGCCGAGCATTGCGCCGACGGCAACGACAAGCGCGTTCGGCGCGCCTGCGAATTCATCCTGAGGCACAGTCAGGAGCCGACCAGCGGCGGCTTCTCGCAGAAGCGGGCGAAGCGCGCTGGCGGTGGCATTCCGAGCGAGGTCATCCCGTGCCTCACCGGCAACATGGTGTGGAGCCTTTTGCGACTGGGCTACCTCGGCGATGATCGCGTGGACCGGGGCATCGAATGGCTTACGCGTTACCTCCGCTTCGACGATGGCGACGCTGCGCCTCCGCGCGACTGGCCGTACAACCGCTGGGAGATGTGCTACGGACGCCATTCGTGTTTCATGGGCGTGGTCAAAGGCCTCAAGGCGCTGGCGGCGATCCCGGCCGACCGACGCTCGCCCGCCGTCAAACGAACCATCGAGGCAGGTGTGGAGTTCCTTCTGCGCCACCACGTCTACAAGCAAAGTCACAATTTGAAGAGAGTCGCCAAGCCCGGCTTCGCTCACTTCGGCTTTCCGCGCATGTACCAGACAGATGCTCTCGAAATCGCTCTGGTCCTGCTCTCACTCGGTACGCGCGACGCACGCATGCGCGACGTGCTCGTCTTGATTCAGTCGAAACGTGCCCCCGACGGTCGCTGGCTTCTGGAAGACAGCTTCAACGGCAAATTCCAAGTGGACGTCGAGCAGCCAGGGCAACCCAGCAAGTGGATCACGCTGAATGCTCTGCGTGTGTTGGGGTGTGGACTCAAGGAGCCAACTGATGACGGCTAGGAACCTCGTTCTCGTGGCACTGCCTCTTCTTGCAACCTGCATCGACGGAGGTCAAGCACCGGCCCCGGCCGTCGAGGCGCAGCCGAGGGCGCTGGGAAAGGTTCCCCCTTCCGAAGTTGCGACCTGGCAAAGGGTCGGGCTCGGCAACAGCCCACAGGCGCGCTTCCTGCAGGCGGTGGCCTGGGACGAAAAGCGAGGGGTGGTGGTGATGTTTGGTGGCGAGGCGCCAAGCCCTTTCGGCTGGGGAGCACCGCAGTGCAACCAGGAAACTTGGGAGTGGAGCCCAGCCGCCGGCAAGTGGACCAATCGAACTGGAACTGGCACGGCCCCCGGCGCCCGCGCCGGCGCCTCCTTGGTCTATGACTCGACGGAAAACATATTTGTCCTGTTCGGCGGACGAACCACCAGCGGCGTCAACTACGAAGATACCTGGGAATGGGATCCGACGGGTGGCGCATGGACAGACCGCACCGGCGCGGGAAACCATCCTTCGGCTCGCGGCCAGCACGGAATGGTTTACCAAAAGTCCACGGGCAAGCTCCTGCTCTTCGGGGGTGGGACCATCGACACCTCCGCGGTGGACGGGACCAGCGTGTCCACTTCGCTGAAGGATACCTGGGAGTATGACCCCGTCGCCCACAGCTGGGTGGCTCGATCTCCCACGACGGGACCGAGCGCACGTCATGACTTCGGCCTGGTGTGGGATGCGTCGAGAAACCGGGCCATTCTCTTTGGAGGGTTGCAGGTCGACCCGAGCTCCACGACGTCCGTAGCGAAGCAGGACGTCTGGGAGTGGGATCCCACCGGATCGGGGACCTGGACCGATCGCACGGCCTTGGGCACGAAGCCCAGCGTACGCTACGGGCATGCCCTGGCCTACGACGGCAGCCGAAAGAAGGTGGTGTTGTTCGGTGGCTCGGACATCAACACGGCAGCCAACAAAAACGACCTGTGGGACTTGGATCCGACGGGTTTCACGTGGACCCAACGCCTCTCGGGCAGCGAAGCCGGCCTTCCCGCGGCGCGCATCTACGCGTCGCTGGTCTCTGACAACACGAAGGGTCGCCTGGAATTGGTTGCGGGCGCGCTTGCGGGAAGTGGTTCGAGTGGCGACGCCACGAGCGGGGCTCCCAGCCTCACCGGGTCGAACGAGGTCTGGGAGCTGGACCCCGCGACGCCCGCCTTCACCAACAAGACCCCGGCCTCGGACTTACCGCCCCCGAGGAGCGAGCACGCGATGGCGTACAACCCAGCCACACAGAAGGTATACCNNCGAGTCAGGCCAGTCACCCATCTTCAACGACTTGTGGGAGTGGGACGGCAAGGCCTGGACCCAGGTTGTCACGAGCGACGGTCCGCCCGTCGCTCACGGTGCTGCCCTGGCCTACGATCCTGTGCGGGAGTCACTGATCCTCTACGGTGGGCTGGCTGACCTCGTCACGTACGGCGACACCT
>PMLH01000462.1 GCA_003159055.1 Myxococcales bacterium | reverse complement strand
CCTGCGCACCAAGGCGCAGGGGCTCCTCGACCTGTGGAAGTACACGCAAGCGGAATATGCCGTGCAAACCGGCGATTTCGATTCTGGGATATGGTTAGAATGAGAACTTCGGGCGCCTGCGACCCACTACACGGAGGAATTCGATGCTGGTGATTGTTGAGCTTCTGCTGGCTGGAGGCATGTTCATGTTCGGGATCCTGGCGACCTCGCTGGTCGCGATCGGGATCATCGCCCAGCGTGTGTATACCTTGTGGCTCGGTTTCCGGCTCAACATCGAATCCCTGCGTGAGAAGGTGCTGGGCTACGTCGACGACGGCAACTACGGCAAAGCGGCGCAGCTTTGCGACGGCAAACATCCGCTGCAACGGATGATGTTGGCGGCCATCGAGCGCGCCAATCGCAGCGAAAAGGAAATTCGGCGCAGTGTGGAAACGTGCGCCGTCACCGAGCTGGCGCGCTTCCGACGGGGCACGGCCGCCCTGCCCCAGATCTCGAACCTGGCTACGCTTCTCGGGCTGCTCGGCACCATCCACGGTCTCATCATTTCGTTCTCGGGTATGCAGGCGGTGGACGCGGCGGCTCGGCAAGCTGCCCTTTCGAAAGGCGTGGCGGTCGCTTTCTACAACACCTTCTTCGGTTTGACCGTCGCCACCGTGACCGTCGTGGCCTACCTTCTGGTTTCGGCCAAGCAGGGACGAGAGATGACCCGCATGGAGGCGGCTACGTCGTCGCTGGTCGACCGGTTGCTCACCGCCAGCGATGCCGCCCAGCGGGGCGGAACGGCCGGAGCGAAGTAGCCCATGTCGGCTGGCGCAGAAACGGGCGAAGAGGAAGCGGCGGGCTCGCGCACCAACGTGTTCGGCGAAGCGCCCGTTGCGCCCGTGCAGCTCAACTTGACCGCCTTGATGGACATTCTGTCCAACCTGCTCTTCTTCTTGCTCGCGGCCTTCGGCGCCACCATCGTCATGGTCATCAACGGCACCGTGCCGGTGCAATCCGCCGACGAAAGCGGCGTAGCGGACACGAAACGCGCGGTGACCTTGAATGTGTCGGTGCAGAAGGAAGGTTTCCTGGTTTCCGCGCTCGGCACGGCGTTCACCCAGGAGGAGCTCGACGGCATGGGGCGCACGATTCCATTGCACGGCAAGACACACGATTTCGTCGCCCTGACCACGCACCTCAAGGGCATCAAGCAGAAGTTTCCCAAATCGGACACCGTCATCCTGACGCCTGAGCCAGGCCTCAAATACGAGGTGCTGGTGCGGACGATGGACGCGGCTCGTGAATACGAATCCAAAGAAGGCGTGGTCATGCGCACGGTTGCGCTGTTTCCAACCGTCGTGGTTTCCACGTTGGTGAAGTGACATGGCATTCGGCAAGCGCAGCGTGTTTGGTGGGTCGAGCGGCGGTGGTGGCACGGCGATCCCGGCACTCAATCTCACCGCGCTCATGGATATTCTGTCGAACCTACTGTTCTTTCTGCTTGCGGCCTACGCGGCCCAGGCCACCGAAGTCGAGAACAAGGCCGAGATGCGCCTCCCGGCGTCCACCAGCCAAGTGCGGTTGCAACTCCAACTCACGATTTCGATCAGCCAGCAAATGATTCAAGTCGCCGATGCGCCCGTGACCCCCATCGAAAAGGGCAAGCTGGTCGAACGCGAGGACGAAGAGGGCAAAATTCCATCGCTCTACGCGAAGCTCGTCGGCATCAAAGAACGTCGTGCCCAGGCTGGACGCGAACAGACCGGCGAGGCCAGCGGCATCCTGCTCCTCGCCGACAAAGACACGGATTCCGACGTTGTCAGCAAAGTGCTCAAGACCGCGGGCCATGCCGGCTTCGTCAACGTCCGATTCGGCGTGATCGCGCAATAGCCAGATCCGAGCCAGCCAAGGCGCCTCTGGTCTTGACACGCCCCCTAGGCGTCGCACAATGATCAAGCCTTGACCTCTGCCAGCCCCCAAGAACTCGAAGCGCGACGCCTCGTCGGCACCAACCTCAGCGGCAAGTGGACGCTCGACTCGCTGATCGGCATGGGCGGCATGGCGAGCGTTTATGCGGCCACTCATCGCAACGGCCGCCGCGCCGCGGTCAAGCTGCTGGCCGCCGAGTTCAGCCGCATCCCCGAGGTGCGCGAGCGATTTCTTCGCGAGGGCTACGTCGCCAATCGAATCGGACATCCGGGCGTGGTCGGCATCCTCGACGACGACACGACCGACAGTGGCCAAGTCTATTTGGTGATGGAGCTTCTCGAAGGCGATTCCTTCCTGGAACGGATCAACCGTCGGTCGCTAAGCACCGCGCAAGTGGTTTTCGTCGGCGAGCAGGTTCTGGAACCCCTTGCGACCGCACACCGCCGCGGCATCATCCATCGTGACATCAAGCCGGGAAACGTATTCGTGTGCAAAGACGGTCGCGTGAAGGTGCTCGACTTCGGGTTGGCGCGGGTTCTGGAAGGCAGCGACCTCGAACCCACGCGCGACGGGCTGGTGCTGGGAACGGTCCCCTACTTGTCGCCCGAGCAGGCCATCGCCAAGCGGGACTCGGTCGACTGGCGAAGCGATATCTACGGCGTCGGTGCGATGCTGTTCTACGCGCTTTCCGGTCATTACGTTCACGAGGCACAGAGCCAGCTGGACATGCTGATGGCCGTGATCAAGCAGCCGGCGCGCTCGCTGCTAGCAGTGCTGCCAAGCGCCCCGCCCAAACTGGTCGAGCTGGTCGACCGCGCCCTCAAGTACGAACCCGCTGCTCGCTGGCAATGCGCCGAGGACATGGCCTGCGCGGCCAAGGAAGCATTCCAAGAGCTCACCGGAAGCACGATTCCAAGCACGGAACGGGTCGACTCTGATGGCAAGGTGGGTTGGACCTGCGCCGCGGTCGCACCCACAGGCGGCGCTTCGCCCACCGAGGGCGTCGACGTGGCCATCAACGACGCCTCGCTGTGCGTGAGCGTGGTGTTCGAGCCCGACACGATCATCAGCGCCCGCGGCGCCATCGGCGAAAAGAAATAGCGCCTCTCGCCAGAACGAAGCAAGCTACCGCTGCGCTGACTGGAGGAGCTCGCGGCAGCGCGCCGCCCGGTCAGGACCGCGAGCTCCGGCAAAAGGCGCCAGCGCTGCCGCAAATTCCGCCAGGTCCGAGAAGCGATCGCCTGGCGACAAGCGCAGGCAACGCTCGACGACGGCGCCAAACTCCGCGGGCAAGTCGGGACAGCGGGTGGTGATTGGCATGAACTCGGCTTGCAACACCTGCACGCAGAGCCGAGGCAGGGATTTCGCATCAAAGGGCAAGTTCCCTGTGGCCATGCGGTAGAGCACGGCGCCCAGCGACCACTGGTCGGCCCGAAAATCCACGGTTCGCGCCGAACGCATCTGCTCGGGCGACATGAAAAGCGGCGAGCCAATCGAGGTTTGGGTGCGGGTCAGGTGGCCCTCGCCTCCGTCTTGGTCGAGGATCTTCGACACGCCGAAGTCAACGATCTTGAGAAGCTCGTCGCCGCCGTCTCCGCGGCAGAGGTAGAGATTCGCCGGCTTGATGTCACGATGGAGAACGCCCATTGCGTGCGCCGCCGCAAGTCCCGCGGCAAGCTGGAGAGCAAGATCGCAGGCTTGTTCAAGCGGGAGCCGCCTATCGCCCGCGAGCTGCCGGTCCAGCGTCGCGCCGTCCAGATACTCCATGACCAAGTACGGAACGCCGGACGCCAGCTCGCCTACGTCGGAGATCTTCACGACATGCGGGCTTTGGATTCGGCCAGCCGCCGCCGCCTCACGCAGGAAGCGCTTCGCTGCCACGGCATCCCTCGCGACGCTCGGCCGGAGGAACTTCAGGGCAAACACGCCCTCGTCGCCGACCTGCGCAACTCGCACGACCACGCCCATGGCTCCGGCGCCAATGAC
Source organism: Myxococcales bacterium (assembly GCA_003159055.1). The sequence continues at coordinate 2,263 of PMLH01000462.1, read as the reverse complement.
AGACTCCACCCGATATTTGCCCGCAAGGATCTCGCCCGCCGGAACGTCCTCTTCGCGCGGTCCCGCCGTGAATTGGAAGCTGGCCATTCGCCAACTACGGTAGCAGAAAAACGCGCCGGGCAGGACCGTTTCGGCGCCCGTTTCGGCGGCGGCGGGCATCAAGTGGCCGCCGCCGCAGATCTCGGAGGCGGGCGGAGCTAGCTGGACTTCACGGTGATCTGCCGCGGTTTCGCACGCTCCAGCTTGGGCAGGTCGAGCCGCAAAACGCCATCGAGAAGCTTGGCATCGATCTTCGATTGGTCGATCATCTCCGACAGCGTGAACTGACGAAAGTACGTGCCAGGCATGGACTCGCGCAGGACATTGGATTCGTTCGCAGATCCAGACCGGGCCACGCGAGCGCTGAGGGTCAGCACGCCCTCACGCAAATCGATCCTGAGATCCTGCGCTTTCACGCCCGGCATGTCGGCAAGCAATGAGAGGCGATCGACGCTCTCGAAAATGTCGACGGCAGGCGAATGAATCGGCCCCGGATGGGTATGCTCGGGCTGAAGATTTCCCTTTTCGACTTTCTGCATCTCTGTGGTCATGACGATGGTCTCCTTTCCGTCGCCAGGGGCTACGCCGTCACCGTTATCTGCCTGGGCTTCGCCGTTTCTGCTTTGGGCAACGTCACCGACAAGATCCCATCGCTGTAGCGGGCGTCGACCTTGTCCGCGGCGATTTCGCTCGGCAGCGACAGGGTTCGGCTGAAAGCCCCTTCCGCGCGCTCTTTGCGGTGATAGCTGATCTTTTCTGCCTCGGGCGCGATCTCCCGCTTGCCCGAAATGGAAACGCTGTTCGGCAGAGCCGAGACCGACAGGTCGGCCAGCTTCATGCCTGGCACCTCGGCCCGAATGTAGAAGTTGCTGTCGTCCTCACTGACGTTGAGTGGCGGTGATACCCCAGCCGAAACGTCGTATGCGCTCTCGGCGCCAGCAACGGTGTCGAGCACGCGCAACATTTCGCGCCGCAATTGATCGAAATCAGCGAAGGGACTCTCGAACGCTGGCCGCGAGGGCCAGACTCTCCTCAGAAGCATGGCATTCCTCCTTGGTTTGCTGCGGGAGCCTCCCCCTGAGGCTCCGGCGGTTCTGATGCTGAGGATTACATATTCACCTGAAAATCAGGGTCAAGCCGCTCCCGCACCGCCCCAGGCCAGCAAGAATGCTGACATGGAATGCAAAAATGCCGGCTCGTCATTGAAGTCCCGGCAACAATGGCGCTACTCTTGCGAAGGCGATGTTTCGGCCTCGAGCACACTGTCGTTTCCTCCTTGTTGCCGCGATGCTCGGCGGCGCGTGCAGCCCGTCCGTGGGGCCGATCGCGGTCGGTCCGGATTGTCCAGAAAAGCCGTTCCGCGGCCCGGAGCAGTACGCGGACGAGCCCGGCGATCTGCTGGTGTCTGACTTCGAGGTAGGAACCAAGGATCTGGCCAAGGTCGCGGGTCGTGACGGCTCTTGGGTGCTCGGCGACGACGGTACCTCGGAGACCCTGACCGCCCAACCGACCATGGCCTGTGCAGCGCGTGACCGGTGGGCCGGCCATTTTGCGGCGCTCGGATACAAGAGTTGGGGCGCCAACTGGACTGCCATCTTTCGGTCTGGCGCTGGAGCGGTGCCCTACGACGCTCGCGCGTACGGCGGGATTTCCTTCTGGGCGGCATTCGGTGCGGACAATGGCCCGAGCTTCTCCGTCCCGTTTGGAATCGTAACGATGGACACGGCATGGAACAGCTTGGTGTGCAGCCCCTGCGACGACCATTACCTGACCACCGTGCCTCTTACCCGGGATTGGCAACGCTACGTCGTACGCTTTGAAGACATGGACCAGGGTGGCTGGGGATCCCCTCAAACCCCTATGCGCCGCGACCAATTCGTCGGATTTGTCATCTGGCCCAAGCAGCCCGTCCAGCAGTTTGACATCTGGATCGACGACGTCCGCTTCGAACCCTAGCGCCAGTCGACTTCGCCAAACAGGACCCCGGCAAGAAGAGGCACGCCCCAGTCCCCAGCATCGTTGCCAGCGAATCGGATGTGGACTCGGCCGGCGGTCGTCCCGGCTAGACCGGTGGCGCCGAAACCCAGCCAGCCCGTGGCTTTCCAGCCCACGTTGACTCGTAGGTAGCCAAGGCCCACGTATGCGCTCGACGAGCCGCCCACCAACTGCGCGCTTCCCTCCTGGCTGGGATGCCCCCGCGCGACCACCGACGCGAATCCTGCGC
>PMLH01000346.1 GCA_003159055.1 Myxococcales bacterium | reverse complement strand
CTCGTCCCTGCCCACGCGATCAACCCGGAAAACTGGTACCCTCGCTGAGATAGACGGTGGTCACCTCAACGGCGCCGATGGCGGACATTCCACGGATGCGGGCCAGGCCTGGCCTGCGGGTGCAGATCATGCTTGGCATGACCGCCGTCACCTTGGTGGCGATCTTGACCACGGGGTACATTGCGCTGTGGGCTGCGGGTGACAGCCTGCGCGTCCAGCGCGAGACGATGGCCGCAACGTTGGCCGCGTCGGTGGCGCGTTCGGTGGCCGCCGAGTGGGCGCTGCGCGGCACCCGCACGGTTCCCGACAAAGAGACGGGACTACGCGGCCTGCTTCGCTCGCTTTGCGAGAGCACGGGGGCGGTCGGGCTGTCGGTCATCGGTCTCGATCGAAAGCAGATCGCTTCTTGGCCGGCGCGAGAGGACGGCGGCGAGGAGGCGCCCGTCTTGGGCACCTCGCTGGCGGGCGGGCCGCCGGTGATCAACTATCGCCTGCGCGGCCACGGGGGCGAGCTTCTGGCTTATGCGCCGATCGATGTCGACGGCCGGGTCGCAGGCGCGGCTCGCGTCGCGCTGGCTGCTGCCGAGCCAACCCGGGTGGTTCTCAAGCGCTCCTGGCTGATCTTGCTGTTTCTAACCGTCGCGGATGGCCTCCTGGTGTTGGCGTTGGGGCTGTTCGTGCTTACGCAACTTGTGGTTCGGCCACTGGCGCAATTGCGGCGCGCGACCGCGCTGATGACAGCCGGCGACTGGGAGCCGCGCATTCCCGAGGAGGGGTCGAAGGAATTCGCCGACCTCGCGTCCGCGTTCAATCAGATGACCGTGTCGCTGGCGCAGCAACGCGAACAGATTATTCGCTCGGAAAAGCTGGCTTCGGTCGGGCAACTTGCCGCTGGGGTGGCGCACGAAATCGGCAATCCGCTGGCTGCGATCTTAGGGTACGTCGACATTCTGCGCGCCGACGCAGCCGGCAAGGGCGAGCTGCCCACGGCCGACCGCCAAGACGCCCTCGACCGCGTGAAGGCAGAAACCCAGCGAATCAACCGCATCATCCGCGAGTTGCTCGAATATTCGCGGCCAAGCCACGAGGATCCGGTGGCGACGGACCTTCTGCGGTTGGTGCAGTCCGCGCAGGCCCTGCTTGCGCCGCAGAGCCGCTTTCGCGAAGTGCGCGTGGTGACCACGCCGCCGGGCGAGACGTGGCCGCCAGTCCTGGTCGTGCCGAGCCGCCTCGTGCAGGTGCTGGTGAATCTGATGATGAACGCCGCCGACGCGATGGCCGGCAAGGGCACCATCGTGGTGTCGTGCGAAGCCGAAGACCGCCGGGTGTTGCTGAGTGTCGCCGACGAGGGGCCGGGCATCGACAAGGCCCTTCGTCGCAAGATCTTCGATCCGTTTTTTACGACGAAGCCCGTAGGGCAAGGCACCGGGCTTGGTTTGTCGGTCAGCCGCAGCATCGTGGAGAGTTTCGGCGGCACGCTCGAACTGGCCCTGACCACGGAAGCGCAGGGCGCGAAGTTCGTACTGTCGCTACGTAGGGTGGGGAGTTAGGAAGAAAGAGGCTGAGCACGCCCGTTTGAGCGTCTCCATAACCTCTTCACCCCCGCCCTTCGCCCCGAATAGCACCCAGTGGCGGTCGGGCGCGTTTGACCCAGAGCGTCATGATCTTTGTCGGCAAAGCGCGAAAGCCAGTGTGACGGAACCAGATCCCGGATTCCACTGCTCGGTAGATGGTCTTCTCTTCTTCCCTGCGGGTCGCATGCACACAACACGTCCTCGCCCGGCCGCGTTTCCCCACCAGGTTGGCTTCCTGGGTTGTGGGCCCCCCAGGGTCACGTCTGGCGGCGCTGGTGGGACCGGGAAGAGTCATGGGGTGACCCATCATCGCACGGGAAGGCAGCTCACCAACCGCGGGAGTTACCAGATCAAAGGAGATGTCCCATGAAGGTCGAGTCCACTGTTGCTACGATGATCGTATTCGGGATGATATCGACTGGATGCTCCTCTGGAGACTCCCCCACGCTCGGCTCCGGCGGTGACGCCAGCGGCGGTGTTAGCGGTGGCGCTGGCGGCAAGGCGTCCTCCAGTACTCCTTCCTCCAGTGGCGGTAGTGGCGCGGAGGCTTCGGGGGGCAGCTCGAGTACCGGAGGAAGCGCAGGAACCGGAGGCGCCGGAGGTGGCACCACCGCCCCGACCGGCTCTGGCGGCAAGGCTGGCTCAAGTGTTTCGACGGGCGGAAGCTCGGGTGGGGCTACGGGTGGTATCACGGCCAAGGGCGGCACCGCAGGCGGCTCGACAGGCGGCGCCACGGGTAGCTCGAAGGGCGGCACCAGCGGCAGCGCGACCGGCGGCTCGACGGCTGGAAGCTCGACTGTGGGCGGAAGCGGCGGCAGTACCGCGTCCGGCTCTGATCTGACCACCGGCCCGTGCGACATCTACGCGGATGCCAAGTTGCCGTGCGTCGCAGCCTACAGCACGATTCGGGTTCTCTCGAAATCCTACAAAGGCCCGCTGTTCCAGGTCAGGGCAGGGAGCTCGAGCACCAACAACACGATGTCGGGGGGAACCACCAAGGACATCATGCCGGGGTCAGATGGCTTCGTTGACAGCTCCACCGTGGATGCTGCCTGCGGCAGCGGCTATTGCACGGTCTCGGTCCTCTATGACCATTCAGGAAACGGCAACGACATCAAGCGGGCACCCAAGGGTAGCACCGCCGGCGGCGCGTCGGGAGGTCAGGATGACTACGAGTCGATTGCGACCAAGGGCCAAGTGACGGCCGGCGGGCATAAGGTCTACTCGCTCTACATGAACGCGCATGACGGGTATCGGGTGCAAACCGGCGTCAAGGGCAAGAACATGCCAACCGGTTCCCAACCTCAGGGCATTTATGACCTTGCGGATGGCACGCATACCAATACCGGATGCTGTTGGGACTTCGGCAATGCCACGTACAACCCGGCCACGGAATGGCACTTCATGGATACCCTGTCTTTCGGGGTCACCTACTGGGGCAAAGGCAACGGCGCAGGCCCGTGGTTCGGGGCCGACTTCGAGAATGGTGTTTGGGAGGGCGGCACAAAGAAGGGCGACCCCGGATGGGGCCAATTGAATGATGACCATCCGGCGAACACGAAGAATCCGTCGCTCAAGGTACCCTTCGCCATTGGCTTCCTCAGGGTCAAGTCGGACGAGTACGCCATCAGATCCGCCGATTTGTCGACGGCCTCGGATCTTACTACCGCCTATGTGGGCGGTCCGCCCGCCACGGTCGACCATAGGGGAGGGATCGTGCTGGGCATCGGCGGCGACAACAGCAATAGCTCGTCTGGAACCTTCTACGAAGGGGCCATTGTCGCGGGCTACCCGACCGACGACATTGACCTCGCCATCATGAAGAACGTCAAGGCGGTGGGCTACTCGAAGTAGCCGTTGCCCTCGCGCGTTTTCACGAGCCGAGTCGCCGCGTTCTGTGAAGCGGACGTCCGCCAGACGTTCTGCCGGCCTCCGCTCCGCCTTCGACAGGTCACGGTGAGATCACGCACAAGAATGGGGCCTTGCCCGACCCATCGCCTTTCGCACGCAACCTGCGCCTCCTCTACGCATTCCAGGTTCTCAGGAGCCTGGAGCTCTTCGGCGCCATCTCGGTTCCCTTCTACCTGGAATGGGGCGGGCTCGACTACACGCGCATGTTTTTGCTCGAGGGCGCTTTCGCCCTGTTCATGTTCGTCCTGGAGGTGCCCACCGGCACCATCGCCGACCGTTTCGGACGAAAATGGTCACTCATCGCCGGGGCCCTGTTCTCGGGCGCGGCCTTCATGATGTTCGGCCTCGTGCGATCGTATCCGCTCTTCTTCGTTGCCAACTTCCTTTGCGCGATCGGCATGACTTGCATTTCCGGCGCCGACCAGGCCCTGCTCTACGACACCGTGCTGGCCAGCGGACGTCCCGACGACGGCCGGCGTATCCTCGCCCGCTACCAGGCCGTCGGGAGCACGGCGATGATGGCGGGCTTTCCGCTTGGCTCACTCTTGGCCGGGGCCTCGCTCCTGCCGCGCCCACAGTCGCTGGCGCTGGTCTTCTTCGGCAGTGGCATCGCGTTCCTGTTTTCGGCCGTGCCACTGTTGTTCGTCACGGAACCGGTCCGGGCCGAAAGGCTGCAACATCCCATGCGCGAGGGTCTGCAAGCCATGCGGGTCTTGCTCGCGCCGGGTGAACTGCAGCGGCTCGCCCTCAATTACGCGACCATCTCGGCCACCGGCTTCTTCATGTTCTGGTTCTACCAGTCGTTGGCGCGCGAAGCCGCCCTTCCCTTGGCCCTCAACGGAGCGTTGGGGGCTGGCCTCAACCTGCTCGGCATGCTCCTTTTGTGGAAAGCGGCGACGCAGGAGGCTCGTGTCGGCCTGGCACGCTTGCTGTTCATCACTGCGATCGCGCCGGGCGTGTTCTACATTGGCCTGGCCGTGTTCCGTCCGCCGGCCTTCGCTTTGCCGGCGGCTTTCGTCGTGGTCGGAGCGAAGCTCCTCCGCGCACCCGTACTCTCAGATCTCATCAACCGGTTGGTCGAGAGTCGTCGCCGCGCGACGATCTTGTCCGGTGTGTCCGATCCGGCCGGACCGGCTTGTTGGTCGTAGGCGCGGACGGACTCACGATGGACATCAATGACGGCCATCTCGTCTACACTGCGACACCAAGCGCCGGCGTGTCGCGGACGTACCACGGAACCACGACGGCAATCGCTGTCCAGCGCGCGGCGACCGTGCTCGACGCCGGCGGCATCCCCTTGGCCTTCGGTGGCACTTGGACCTTTTCCGCCGGCTGCCTGTGCGAAAGGCAGTGTCATGTGGTGGGATCCTAAGCTATACATCGTCTCGATGCGCTATTAGACGAGAGGTATGATTTCATGAGCTCGATCGTCAACCTGACCAATACCGCTACAGCTCAGGTCATTGGCATGGGCGTGGATGGAAGGTGGCAGGTCACCGCTTTAGTGAAGGCCACGTATGTGTGGGATCAAGCCGGGAAGGTCAAGGCCATCGAAACGCCGCCGATTGTCGAGGCGGACGAATTCGCAGGTCCTCCTGCCTCGTCGGGACTTCTTCACGCGAGCGATCTGGCCCCCATAAAGCCGCGGGTCGACGTCCTGCTTGCCGGCGCCTTGGCCTTTCCACGTCCCATCACGCAGATCGATGTGCTTCTGATGGTGGGCACACGGCTACAAAAGGGAGCGCGTGTGTTTGGCGACCGAGTGTGGCTGCCGAGCGCGGTCGCGGATCTTGCGCCTTCGCAGCCACGACCAGTCACGCGGGTGCCGATTGCGTGGGAGCGTGCCTATGGAGGCGGCGAGCTTGAGAACCCCAAGAACTTCGAGGCACGAAATCCGGCCGGCTCGGGTGTTACTCAGGAGCCCAAGTCGGTGCACGGCAAGCCGGCCCCCAATTTCGAAGATCCCGATCGGCCTCTCGGCGGGTTGGTGGGCAAGCCAGCCCCCATCGGTTTCGGGCCGATCGCGCAGCATTGGCAAGCCAGAATCACCTTGGCGGGTACCTACGACGAGGCCTGGGAAAAGTCGCGACGGCCGCTTCCACCCGTTGATTTCTCGCCGTTGTTTTTCAACGTCGCCCCAGCAGACCAGCAGTTGGAAGGCTATCTTCCCGGCGAGGAGGTCCGCTTGGTGAACATGACCACGGCATCGCAAGACTATTTCCGGCTTCCCGACTTGGCCGTGCCGGTGACCATCGTGAGCAGCGACGAGCTAAGTGAATCGGTTACGGAAGTCGATACTGTCATCATCGAGCCCGAAGAACGAAGGTTTTCGCTGCTGGGCAAGGCGCAGGCGAGCCTGCCTTCCGGACCGGAATCGCTTGGCCGGATCATCNNAAGCAGCGCCAGCGCGACGCCGTAGGTGACAGGGCCAACAGGGACTGCGATGCCGACCGACGACACCACCCCCAAGTTCAACTGGACCGAAGAGGAAAAGGCGCTCCTGCGGCGCACCTTGCGAGTGAAGGTGCTGGAAGAGGATAGGATCGAAATCGAGGCGCGCGAGCCGTACGAGCCTCTCGCCGACCTGTTCGGGTTGGTCGTGCTGCTCTTCGCCGTGGTCTTTCTGGCGCACGAGATCGTCGACCCGACGCCC
>PMLH01000589.1 GCA_003159055.1 Myxococcales bacterium | reverse complement strand
CACAAGCTTGCTCAAAATCAAAACTGGGATCGACGGCGCAATCCGTCGATCCCTGACTCGTAACACAACTACTTAGAACAGCGGGTCAAGCCGTGACGCATTCTCGGTAGGGACTTGGCGCGAAAAGCGTAGCACCCAGGCGCCAACAGATCGCGACCACGTCGGCCGTGTACCTCAGTCGAGTTTCCAGCGTGGGTCGGAGTTTGCCTTCTCCTTTTCCTTCTCCTTCTTGGACTGCTCGGCAGCCCTTTCTTTGTCCCGCTGGGCTTGCGCCTTCTTGGCCTCGACCTGGGCCTTCTTGTCTCGTTCCTTCATCTTCTTGAGAGCCAGCTCGGCGGCTTTCTCCTCGTCCTGCTTGCGCTTGGCCGTGCACTCCGGCGGCTCGCAGTCGTTCTCGCACTCGCACTTCAGCTTGGCCTTGCTGACCTTGTTGCAGTGGCACTGGTCCTGAGCGTCCCGGTAGCAACCGCAGGCGTTTAGCTCCGTAGCGGGGGCCGGCGGCTCGGCTTCGACTTGGGGATCGCCCTTCTTGGGCTTCGCTTCGGTCGAGGGCGAGACAAAGGTCACCAGGCTGAAGACTGAAATCATGGAAAGCAGCAGTCGCATGGCGTTCTCCTTTGCAGGCCAAATACCACGGGTCTGCCGACCTGTGCAATGGGTGCAGCGTCCTGCTTGCCTCTTGCGGCAGTCGGCAACGGGTCACATGATTTGCCACGCGACAAGACAGCTGGTAGCAAGAGGGCTGGCTGTGAGACAGGAGCCTCGATGACCCAGAGCCTGATGGCACGCGACAAAGGTGACGCAAGGAAGAAGGGCCTCTATGCGCTGTCTGCATGGGTGGGCTCGGGCGTCCTGTTCTTCTACTCCCACCCCATCTTCGGCTTGCTGGCCGTCGGCGGGGGCCTGTACCTGACCTACCGTTGGTTCATGTTTCGCGCGAAACGCGGCATGCGCTTTTAGCGCGGTTCTAGGGCTGAAGAAACAGCGGCGCGGCGCCGGGCTGCTGCTCGGCGGATTGCCCGGATGGCTGCGCCGGCCGCCCGACCCGGTGGAAGGATAGCGGCAGGTCGACCTGGACCCCCTTGCCCTGGAAGCTGGGAAATCGCATTCCCTGAATGATGTTGCGAATGCACCGCTCCGCGTCGGACGGGGCGCCATTCACGCGAAGCAGGCTGGGGTGGCCACTCGGATCCGCCTCGAACGAGACGGCCACCATCGGGTCCTGCGTCAGCGACGAAAAGCACGACGCCAGTGAGCCCATGGCCCCTTGGATGCTTTGGTTCAGCGCCTCGCGGGTTAGCCCGTTCGGATCGCCGTTGAGGGTCGCAGGCCCCTGGCCAGCTGCAGCGGACGGCTGCGCAACCACGGGGGCAGGGCTTGGATCGTCCGCGATGACGACCGGGGCGATAGCCTGACCAGGCGTATTGCGGTACGCGACATTCTTGGCCGGGTCAAAAGCGGGCCCGGGGAGCTTGGGCATGGGTGGCAGAGGTGGCGGAGCCGCCTGCTTGCAAGCACCACCCGCCAACACGACTACCGAGGCTGTGACACACAGCGCCCGGCTCCAGCCGCGTGACGCACGAGAGACCATGAAGTGCATTCTCGTCAGAAGCAGAGTGTAGCTTGATCGGCAGGGCTTGTGAAATTGCGCGACCACGCTGCCCAAATTCGAGTCCGGAGGGTACTCTACAGGCGACCGTGAGAATCGGAATTGACCTGGGTGGCACCAAGATCGAAGGGATTGCCATCGATCAACAAGGCATCGAGCGACAGCGGTTGCGCGCTCCGACGCCCAGAGGGGACTACGCAGCCATCATCAAAGCCATTGCGTCGCTGGTGGGCGATATCGAGTCCACGCAGGGACAGAAGGCGACGGTCGGCGTCGGCATTCCAGGCGCGATTTCTCCCGCGACCGGGCTCGTGAAGAACGCAAACACTGTCGAGCTCATCGGGCATCCTCTCGACAAGGACCTCCGCGGCGTGCTCGACCGCGAAGTGCGCGTCGCCAACGATGCCAACTGCTTCGCGCTTTCGGAAGCCACCGACGGCGCCGGTGCCGGAGGATCGGTGGTGTTCGGCGTGATCGTCGGAACAGGTGTCGGCGGCGGTATCGTCGTCGGCGGACGCATCCTGGTCGGCCGGCACGCCATCGCTGGCGAATGGGGGCACAATCCCCTGGCCTGGCCGCGTGACGACGAGCGCCCCGGCCCACGGTGCTACTGCGGCCGCTCGGGCTGCAACGAGACCTTCTTGGCGGGCCCGAGCCTTGCCCGCGACCACAAACAGCACACCGGTCAGGAGCTGAAAGCGCCCGAAATCGCCGCACTCGCCGAAGCCGGCGACCCGCAAGCCCTGGCGACGATGACCCGCTACGAGGACCGCATGGCGCGAGCGCTGGCGGGCATCATCAACGTGCTCGACCCGGATTGCGTCGTCCTGGGCGGCGGCGTTTCCAACATCGAGCGCCTCTACCGCGAAGTCCCGTTGTTGCTTTCGAAGTACGTCTTCTCCGACAAGGCGACCACGCCCATTGTGAAAGCCAAGTTCGGCGATTCGAGCGGCGTGCGCGGTGCCGCCTGGCTGTGGCCCCCGAAACGAAAGTAGGACCGCCCTTGCAGGACCGGATCCGGGACCGGGTGCCGGATCCGTTGCCGGTTCCGGTTCCGGCCACCGGTTCCGACTGCCGGCTCCGCGGCCTTCAACCCGGGCGCTCGACTTGCAGGGAACCTCGCAAGGCGGCCTCAGCGTCCGCGGCGTACCTGCAAGTACGTCGACACCAGCAGGAACAGGCCGAGCAGAATCCACACGACGCCCATCCTGAGATGGCGCTTCTGCTCTTTTCCGCGAACGGGCGCTACGTCGGCCGAGCCGTCGTCGTCTTCCGACGGTCGTGGGGCTCTTGGCGCGGCCAGGTACCTGATGCGCAGACTCCCGAACAGCACGAGGACCGCCCCGACGATATACGGAACAACAGGCGGAACGTTGAGTTGCACGATGCCTCCGGCCTAACTGGCCATCTCTACCGCGTTGAATTCTCGAATGACCGTGACCTTGATCTGTCCTGGAAAAGTCATCTCTCGTGAGATGACCTGGGCGATCTCGGTGGCCAGCTTGCCAGCAGCTTCGTCGTTGATCCGGTCCTCTTCAACGTAGATTCGGACTTCACGCCCACCTTGCACGGCGAACGCCTCACCCACGCCGCGGAAACTGCGCGCGATGCGCTCGATCTCGGCCAGTTTGGCCATGTGGTTGTCTTCGTTCTGACGGCGCGATCCGGGACGGCCACCCGACATCGCGTCGGCAGCGGCAACCAGATGCGCGTACGCGCTGGCGAACGGCTCGTCGGTGTGGTGCGCGCCGATCGCATTGGCGACGATCTCGCTTTCACCCAGACGTCGCGCATAGTCCGCGCCAATCACCGCGTGCGATCCGTCGAGCTCGTGGGTCAGCGCCTTGCCGATGTCGTGCAAAAGGGCCGCGCGGCGCGCGACCCTGACATCGAGCCCCAGCTCAGCCGCAATCATTCCGCACAGAAAACCGGCCTCCACCGAATGCTCCCACTGGTTCTGCGAATAGCTGGTTCGGAAATTCAGCCGACCCACCAGTTTCACGATGTCCGGATGCGCGCGGTCCAGCCTGAGCATGGCGAAGCCGCGTTGGCCTCGTTCGACGATTTCACGATCGAGCTCGGTCGTGATCTCACGAGCCACCTTCACAAACGCATCGCCACGCAGGCCCGGCTTGCGCAGCATGCGAGCGACACACCGCCGCGCCATCTCGCGCCCGACCCCGTCGAGCCCTTCCAGACGGATTCCATCACCTTCGTCGGTGAAGGCCAAGGTCACCCCGGCCACGCCCTCGATAGCCTTCAGATCGTCGGCGCTGATGCCCGTTCTTTCGCCGCGATTTTCCGCCAAAGGAATCACCGATTGGACGCGCTCGGAGTAAAAGCGCTCGGACATCCGCCCACCCGAGATCCCCATCAGGCGCTTCGCACCGCGGGCGACCTCGGTCGCTGACTCGCCTTCGCTCGCATTCCGCACCGACTGCGCCGCCAGCCCGCGCGCATCCTCGATCTCGGCATCGACAAGCGAATGCACGACCTCCGCTGCCGAGGCTCCAGCGGCGCGTTCGAGTGCTCGACGCCGCTCTTTGACAAGCGTCGCCAGCTCGGCGTCCGCGGCTCGTTTTTCGCGTTCCAGATCCTTGAGCGGAATCTCACGGTCGGACAGATCCTTGCGCAACTCATCCAGGGCGCGCGCTTCCTCGTCGAGAAAAACCTTACGGCCGACCAGCGCGGCTTCCCTCTCGGCCAGCTCGACCTGCGTTCCACGAAGGGCCGGCTCGGCCTCGTTGCGCAGGACCAGCGCCTCCTCACGCGCCGCCACCTCGACCTGCCGGCGCAAGGTCAAGGCTTCGCGCTCTGCGGTGGCGCGGATGCGCTCGATTTCTTGCGTCCGGCTGCGGCGGGCCAGATCCACACGCGCCCGCGCCTTGATGGCTAGCCAAAGCCCGGTACATGCTCCGACCACGCCGGCCAAAACGACAGCCAAAGGAATGGCAACGCCGGCCGGCATGGTGATCTATCCGATGGCCAGTCCGAGGTGGCTGCGCAACTCGAAGTATTCCTCCGAAACGCTCCACTGGATTAGGTCGCGGATCTTGTCTTTCGGATCCGCGCTGCCCACTGCGATCGGTTCGGACATGATCTGCTGAACCGCGATTTCGAGGTCGTTGCACAGCAGGAAGCCCGCGCGGGTCGAGGTGTAGTCGACCGAGATCGCCCACTTGTGCAGGTCGACATCGGCTTTGCTCTCGAGGAATCGGCGCACTACCTCGGCAAGTTGTTCCATCTGCTGCGGCGGAAGGAACCGCTGCAGAAGCGCCACGCGCTCGGCCACGGGCACTTCCATGTCGCCCTTGATGGGCACCTTGGGCTGCACCAGCTTGA
>PMLH01000294.1 GCA_003159055.1 Myxococcales bacterium | reverse complement strand
CCAGCACAGCTTCCGTCCGCCGGCCGGCTGGAACTACGATCACCTCGAGGTCTACACCGGCCTGTTCAAGGGGGAGGAGCGTATGGCCGTCAAGTCCGGGCCCAGGGATGAAAACCGCGTGTTCGCGGGCAGCGTTCCGATGAACCTGAAGGTGGTGCCACTCAAGCGCTATGTCGCGACCAAGATCAGCAAGCCCATCAAGATCGACGGGAAGCTCGACGAGCCGATGTGGAAGGCCGCGCCCTCGACCGGCCTGTTCGTGGATACCATGACCGGAAATGCCGGCGGCGTGGCGACCGAAGCGAAGTTGCTCTGGGACAACCAGAACCTCTACATCGGCTTCGAGAACGTGGACAGCGACGTTTGGGCCCAGCTAACCGAGCGCGATGCCAAGCTGTGGACCCAGGAAGCGGTCGAGGTGATGATCGATGCCGACGGCAACGGCAAGAGCTACGTCGAGCTTCAGGTGGCCCCGAACGGAAACATCTTCGACACCTACCTGCCGACCTACCGCAAGTACGAGGACAGCATCGATCCAAAGGCCAAGCCGTACAGCTGGAACTCCAAGTTGAAGGCGGCGGTGAAGGTCGACGGCACGCTGAACAAGCGCGACGACCAGGACAAGGGCTGGACGGTCGAAATGGCGATCCCGCTCGCCGACGTCAACGGCCTCGACAAGCCGGGCGTGAAGACGCCGCCCTCTGTCGGCGACATGTGGCGGATCAACCTGTACCGTCTCGACTCGCCCAAGGACAAGGGCCAGATCGCGGTCGCCTGGAGCGCTCCGATGGTCGGTGACTTCCACAAGCTCGACCGTTTCGGCCAGCTGGTCTTCGGTGACGAGAAGAGCGAGGTGGTTCCGGCGAAGGCGGCAGCGAAGGACGAGAAGCCGGCCAAGGGCGCCAAGGACGAGAAGCCGGCCAAGGACGACAAGGCCAAGGCTGCCAAGGGTGCGGAGAAGGCTGCCCCGGCTAAGAAGGAAGCAGCTGCCAAGTAGGCGCGGCTGAGTCCGAAAAGGGCCGTCTGGCGCAAGCCCGGCGGCCTTTTTTCATGCGGCCGATGCGGTAAGGTTCCAAGAGGGGCGCAGAGGATCTTGAGAGCAAGACTCATCCACGGTGCAAGTCGCGGTCGGGCCACCGCCTGCACAGGCCAGTACTCTTGCCCGCCGGCCCTGCTTTCTCTGTTGGCGCTGTTGGCGGCGGCATGCGCCACCGGAGCGCCGATCCAGGGCGGTAGCCAAGGCGTGGCGACGCCAGATGCGACGATTTTGCCGTCGGGAAGCCTGGCTGAGCTCTACCGCACCGGGGTGGCTGCCCGGCCATCGGCCGACGCACTTGCGGGGCAATTGAAGGCAGAGCTCGATCGCTTGATGAAGCGGTTTGGGCGGGCGGCGTTGTTCGAGGATGCGCGCCTCGACGAGGTTGCGCGCGACATCGCTCGCATCACGGCGGAAAGGGACGTCGCTGCGTCGAGCGTCGTTGCATTTCTTCTTGGCTACCACGGCGTGGTCGAGCCCGAGCCCAACTTGATCATGATGAAGGGCGGCCAAGGCTCAGAGGCATCGGCGGTCGCGGAGCTCGGCCGTCAAGTCGTCGAAATCTCCGCCGCGTCGGGGTGGCGGGACGTCGGGATCGGCATCTGGCGTTCCGGTGATTCGTGGAACGCGGCGCTTGCCCTGCAGGCGCACAACCTGGATCTCGACCCCTTGCCTCGGGCACTGCCGTCGGGCGGACAGACTGCGATTTCTGGTCGCGTGGTCGGCGCCTATCGTTCGCCGGAGGTTCTGGTCACCTTGCCCAAAGGCGGGGTTCAGCGTCTGCCTGCGCAGGTTCGCGGTTCCGGGTTCAAGGTCCGCCTGGAATGCAACCTCGGCGATGGCCCGTACCAGGTCGAGGTCGTTGCGGAAGACCAGCGCGGTCCTACGGTGCTCGCCAACTTTCCAGTGTTTTGCGGCGTCGCGCCGCCCGTCAGCTTGCAGGTGTCGCCCTTCCGAGCGCCAAGCACCAGCGACCCAGACGAGATCGAAAGGCAGATTCTTGACTTGATGGATCACGATCGGGCAGCAAGCGGCTTGCCGCGCTTGCAGCGAGATGCGCGGCTGGCGCGGCTTGCCCGCGCCTATAGCCGGGAAATGGCGGACAGCGCTGAAGTCGCGCATTTCTCGCGGCGAAGTGGCAACGCGGTCGATCGCGTGCGCGCCGCCGCCATTTCGCCCATGCCGAGCGTTGTGGCCGAAAACGTCGGCCGCGACTATGCGGCTGATGCGATCGAACGTGGCTTTATGGCGAGTCCCGGGCATCGCGACAACATCCTCAGTCGGGCGGTCACCCACGTGGGGGTCGGGGTCGCGATGGGAAGGCGCGAAGGCAACGCCACGCCAATCTTCGTCACCCAGGTCTTTGCGGGCTGGGGCCAGTAGCTCTCTTTGCGCAATTTGTGGTAGCAGAGGGGCACCATGGCGAATACCAGCAGTCAGAAAGACTCACCCTTGCTCGTTGTCGGCTCTGTCGCGCTCGACAGCGTGGAAACCAGCCGCGGCCGGCGTGACGAAATCCTTGGCGGCGCCGCCTGCTACTCCTGCTATGCCGCTTCTTTTTTTGCGCCCACGCGGTTGGTCGGCGTGGTCGGCAGCGATTTTCCGACGGCGCACGAGGATCTGCTGCGCAGCCACGGAATCGACCTGGCGGGGCTGGAGCGGGTTCCGGGGCGCACCTTCCGTTGGGCCGGGCGCTACGCCGCAGACTTCAACACCCGCACCACGCTCGACACCCAGCTGAATGTGTTCGAGACCTTCAAGCCCAAGTTGCCGGCAGTGTGGGGCGCGTCGCCGTTCGTGTTTCTCGCCAATATCGATCCGGTGCTTCAGCTGGAAGTGCTGATGCAGGTCAGAAAGCCGCGCTTCTC
The DNA here is from genome assembly GCA_003159055.1 of Myxococcales bacterium. The sequence goes on along the minus strand of PMLH01000294.1, from coordinate 106 downwards.
CGCCTGCGACACCATGAACTTTTGGATTGGCGGCAAGCGCGCTGAGCTTCTGCGCGTGCTCGAACGGGTCGACCTGATCCTCCTCAACGATGAGGAGGCGCGCCAG
>PMLH01000073.1 GCA_003159055.1 Myxococcales bacterium | reverse complement strand
CCACAACCATTACCATTGCCTTGACACTGGCGAGCTGCAGCCCTGGGCAGCCAATGCACGAGCCAGCGCAACCTAGTAGCGCCACCAGCGCAGAGAACCCATCACACGAGACCACGAGTCACATGCTCGCGGCAGCCGAAGAAGACGATTGCGGCGGCGAGGTCGAGGGGGCCGACCAGAATCGCTACTCGGTCTACTACCAAGCGCCGCGCACCGATCCTGCCGTCGGTGGGATGACCTACGACAGCTGGGCCGACGGGCAACAGCAGCTTGAGCGACTTCGCTCGGATCTGGAGCAATCCTGGCAGCCGACGCTGCACGCAGATCCCACCAAGCCGTGCGGCGGCCTTTGCGCAAGCCCCAATGTGTGCGCCGGCAATATGTGCTATCCGCCGTGTAGCACGGGGACGATTATTACAATTGCTTCGCCCGTACTCGCGGCACCGTCAGCGGCGTCGGGCAATGAGTACTGCCCCACCGGCACGCTTCATTGGCAAGGATCGCTCTGCTACTGCCAGGGCGCGCAGACCGGTCCGGGAGGCGGCAGCGGCTCGGGCTCCGGCGGTGCGCTCGGCAAATGCGCGTGGACGCACATCGGTCCCACGAACGTTCCCGGTCGTGTGCTCGACCTAGCCATGGATAAAAGCAACAGCAACCGCATCTTTGCGGCTACGGTGGGCGGATTGTGGCGGACCAGCGACGGCGGCCGGCGCTGGGAGCGGGTGTCGGATTCGTGGTGGACAGGCAAGGTCGGTGCGGTCGCGGTCAATCCCACGCTGGGCAGTGAGGTCATGGCCGCGGGCGGAGATCCGAACTACAACAGCGGCACCGGTGATGGCGTGTTCCTTTCGCAGACCAACGGCGATGATACGTCGTGGTCGCAAATTCTCGCGTTGCCCAACAGCTTCGTGAACCAGATCAAGTTCCTGGCAGGCGGCACCAAGGTGTACGTTGCGAGTTCGGCGGGCCTTCACGTGGGCACCAAGTCCGGCACGACGTGGACGTTCAGCAAAGACACGTCGATCGCCGCAGGCGGGGTCTACAGCGTGGCCATCGATGAGTCGACGAGCCCCGAGACCGTGTACGCTACGCAAGCGGGTGGCAAGGTCTGGAAGAAAGGCACTGCCGGCACCTGGGTGCGAGCCGACAGCGGCGTGACCCAGGCCGGTGGCCGCACTGCAATCGCGCTGGCGCCGAGCAATTTGAACATCCTATACCTCAAAGTGGACCATGGGGCCAACGCCGGTATCTATCGCACCACCACCGCTGGAGAAGCTCCAGATGGCAGTACAGCATGGTCAGACATCAGCAGCGCCAGCATCTCAGTCAGCTACAACTGGTATCTGACGAGCTATGTCGCCATCGATCCGGTCAATGCTGACCACGTTATCGTGCCCGCAGTCGGACTGTGGGAGTCGACCAACGGTGGCACGAGCTGGTCGTCCATTTCGGGAAGCGCGGACACGACCTATCCGATGGGCATCCACAACGATCAACACGCCCTGCTCTGGGATCCCAACAATGCCGGACGCGTGATTGTGGGCACGGACGGCGGCGTGTACCGGCAGGTCAATGCCAATTCGACCTGGCACTGGGAAGCCATTTCGCACGGCATGACCACCACCGAATTCTATTACCTGTCCACGCAGGATGCGACGGCGACCATGGCCACCGGTGCCTTCCAAGATAACGGCACGTGGTTCACGTTCGGCCGCCGTGGCTGGTACCCAGCGGAAGACAACGACGGCACTTACCACGACGTGGATGCGGTCGAAAACCTGCGCTTGTTCACCTCCGAGCAGACGGCAGTGGCTTTGCGCGAGTGGGTACAGCCGATCGCGTACTTGAACATTGCCATGGACTCCATTTCTGGGGCAGATGGGCGCTGGGTTCTGCCCGCGGGCGAGAGTATCCATCCGCCCGTAGCCCCGGATCCGGTCAAGGCCTACGACACACTCGCCACGGGCGTGAAGACAGGGTCGGGCGACTACGATGTCCTTCATTCGATCGACGGCAAGAACTGGGCGTCCTTGTCCTTCCCACCTGGGTACACGATTGGTGCCCTGCCTGATTGGGGTGGACTGACCCGGCGAGCGATTTGGGTTTCCCGCACCGCCAACGGCTCCGGCAAGCGCAACTACTACGTTGCGGCCACCTCGCGCGGTACGCCGGCTGACGACGGGGGCGCGGCGCGGACGACGGGCATCGTGGTGTCGCACGACGGCGGCGTCAGCTGGCTAATTGGCCAGGGCCTCGCGGTAAGCGCGACTCCAGCTGTGGCCGTCGATCCGACCAATGCCGATCGGGCTGTCGCCATTGCTCGCACCAACTGGACAGGCCTGTGCGGCTCGATCTTTATTTCCACGGATGGCGGCGCAAACTGGTCTGCGCTCACCAACGGCGGCTATTCCGGCGCTTCGGACGACGGCGGAACTGGCGGCCCCTGCGCCAGCCCCAAGTCGGCCCCGAGTGGCGCGTTCACCAACCTGGCGTTCGACCCCAACGACACGAACGTTGTCTATGCTGCTCACCAGCATGGCGTGTTCAAAGGCACGATCAATGGCACGCGCATCGACTGGCAACCCTTCGACGAGGGCCTGCCAAACGGAGTGGACGTCAACGATATCCGGCTGAATCAGGCGACCAACGAGTTGGTCATCGGCACGTTTGGCTATGGTGCCTACCGCCGCAACCTGGACTTAGGTACCGGGTGCGCAGGAGCGCAACTGATCGTTCGCGACCATGTGTTCGATCACGGCGACGCGTATCCGGCTGGGGGGCTTCCGGATCCCGAACACACGGTGAAGGATTCGGCGCACGCCGGACGCTACACCGCGGGTGGGCCAGTCTACTGGTGGGAGAGCCCGGACATTCGCGTCGATGTACCGTCGGCACGGGCCTACAAGAACAAGATCGACACGGCGGACTCGGTCGAGTTCGATTCGTGCCCGATCGAGGCGAGCGACTGCCCGGTGGGCACGATGATGGATGACAATGCCCAGCGAGGAAAACTGGCGAACGTCTACGCTGAGGTCACGAATCGCGGCATCGCGCCGATCGGCAACGTGCGCGTGGCGACGTTCTTTGCCGATGCCACACTGGAGCTGCCGCCCTTGCCTGCGGACTTCTGGACCAACACGCTGCCCAAGGGATCGGTAAACTGCGGCGTGCTCAATGCCTCATCGAAGCTGAGTCTCATCGGCTGCACGACGTTGCCGTACGTCGATCCGGACGTGCCGGCCGTCGCCAAGTTCCCGTGGAACGTGCCCGCAACGGCTGCTGATCACTCGTGCGCGGTCACATTCATCGAGTCGGCGGATACGCCGCTACCAGACGACATCCGCAGCAAGACACGCCTCGACGAGATCGTGCCCGCGAGCCCGCTCATCGCCCAGCGTAACCTAGCCATCATCAATCCACCAAGCGGCGGTTCGGCGCCGACCGGCACTGGCGGCGCTCAGGGTGGTGGTGGCCTTCCCTGCCCGGGGGCGCCCGATGATCGGCCGCGAACTTCGTCGTACACCGGTATTGCGTACGTCAACGTGCCCAACTACGACACGACGACCGTCACCCGCGACATCGTGTTCGACCGCTCGCAGCAGTACTCGGGACGGCTATCGTTCCTTCTGCCGACCGGCTGGTCGACGACGGTCCAGGGGCTGCCACCCGCTTGCCAGGTGCAAACGGCGCAGCAAAGCACGACGCCCATTCAAATCAAGCTACCGACGGGCTCGACCGAGACCTCGGTGGTGGCCGCTGCGCAGGGCGATCTGCGTGTCGAGGATGGCGCGCGCGTCTTCGCCAGTGACGGCACCAGCTACGGCTTGCTCACCAACGCCGGTACAGTCGAGACAATGCTCGGTGCCCGCGCCGAGGGGGGCACGGTCGTCAGCTTGGCCCCGGTAACGCTGAATTCGTACTCCGTCGTTCACGGTTCGGTCACTGCACCTGCGATCAGCATGCAGGCTGGTGCTAGCGTCACCGGCGGCAAGAGCATCGTCAAGAACCTCACGGCCAACAGTGGGCCGGGCTGGGTCATCACATGGCCCGCCAGTTCGAATGGCGACATCGCGCTTGAGCCGGGCATCACGGCAGTACGCGCGCCCGGTCCCTACGGCCGGGTCGCGCTGAAGTCGAGCTCGCACTTGACCATCTCGTCGGGCACGTACTTCTTCGAAACGCTGGAGATGGAGCCCGGGAGCACGCTGGAGGTGAAAGCCACGGGTGCGCCGGTCATCATCTATGTGCGGGGCAACTCATTCCTGCGCGGGACGATCCTCGAAGGAACAGCTGGCGGCCGTCGGCTGATGGTCGTTTACCTGGGCACGAACACCGTGTTCGTCGACGGTGCGCTGGTGGGAACCATCGCCGCTCCCAATACGGGCGTAGTTCTGGGTCAGCTGCCCTCGGGCAAACGACACGTCGGAACCGTCATGGCCAAGGACGTCAGCCTTCGTTCGGGCGCCATTCTGCAGCAGGCCACCTTCAGTGGGTGGGGCGGACTCGTCGCGTGTGCACCGCTTAGCAGCGACGAAGCTAGCAAAGCTCAATCGCTCGGGCTCGACACCACAATTGTGTACGGCGTGGCCAGCGGAGATCAGACCATCAGCCTGAGCCTGCCCGCCTCGACCACGATCAAGCTGGGCCTGCGCTACGAGAGCGGCGAGGGCATCGTCAACACCGCTGATCGTTTCCGTGTCGTGTACAAGGGCGACATGAAAGTACGCGGCGGCGTGACTTACGTCGTTCGTCATTAACCACCAACGAAGTGTCCCGTCCGCCGAGATCGAGGCGAAGGCCCTTGGCGGGCGGGGCCCCCTGCGAACAGCCCTGCCGACTGGCTGTTAGCCAACACCCTGCCCAACGGAGCCCGGACTTTCCTCGACGGCACAAAAGTGCCGCTGCGACCACCTTTCGAACTCCAGCGGGAAGCGAAGGTAGTATAGCGCGAAGCAGAGGTGAATGGGGTGACGAATGGGGAGCCGCCGAGCTTTGCTCAGCGCGGCCCCCTAAGACTTAGGACGCAGCAGGCTTCTCGGCGGTCGCTGCTGTCTCGGTTTCGTCCTTCATCAGGTTTTCCCAATAGACGATGCGATGGCAGTATGGGCAGGTCTCGATGGTGTCGCCACGCTGGAGGACGTTGTAGAGCTGCGGGGGAACATTCATGTTGCAGCCCTGGCAGGTTCCGTTGCGAACCGTGGTGATGGCCAACCCTCGGCGCATACGGATGGCGCCATAACGCTTGAGAACGTCGGGCTTGATGCCGCCTGCGATTTTGTCGCGGTCGACCTTGATCACAGCGATCTTGCCTTCGATCTCGGCCATCTTCTT
>PMLH01000068.1 GCA_003159055.1 Myxococcales bacterium | reverse complement strand
CAAGCGGATGGTGATCCACATTCGTGGCGCCAAGAATGGAAAGGACCGATTGGTCCTGCTGAGTCCAGACTTACTGGTGGCGCTTCGGCGCTATTGGACGCAGTGTCGGCCGCAAGGCCCTCACCTGTTTCCAGGCCGAAACCGGCGTCCCGTGCACATCGACGTTATTCGTCGAGCACTGTGGGCGGCGGTGCGGGAGGTTGGCTTGAAGAAGCGCGTANNGAGTGATTCAGGCGTTGCTCGGGCATTCCAACCTTGCGACGACGGCTCACTACACGCAGGTGAGCACCAGAAACTTCAAGAACGTCACCAGCCCGCTCGACCGGCTCGCGCCACCGAAAGAGGATCCTAAGGACAGGTAAGGCGCGATGGTCAACGAGCCGTGTGCTGCCCAGCCTGGGCAGAGGCGGCCTCGTCTGGAAGTGGCTGACATTTTCCGCTCTGCCAGCGGGGCCTTTCGTGACAAGTACGCACCGACATCAGAACAGCGCAAAGTCATCGCTGCCATCCAGCAATGCCGGACCGCCAAGTTGGGCGGGCATCTGGACGTCTGCACTGCGTGCGGACACGAAAGGCCCGCTTACAATTCCTGCCGCAATCGCCATTGTCCCAAATGCCAAGCTTTGGCCCAGGCCCGATGGATCGAGAAGCGCAGCGAGAGAATCATCCCCACGAAGTATTTTCATGTGGTCTTCACGCTACCGCAGGAACTGCGTGCGCTGGCCCGGGTGAATCCCACCGAAATGTACGATTTGCTGCTCGAATCGGCCGCGAGAACCCTGCTCGACTTTGGTCAGAGCCGGCTGCATGCGCAGCTTGGGGTGACCTGTGTGCTGCACACCTGGACGCGCGACCTGCGCCTCCATCCCCACGCCCATTGCATCGTCACGGCCGGAGGTCTCGACGAGCAGAAGCACTGGATTCCAGCGCGCAGCCGTTTTCTCTTTCCGGTCAAGGCGATGTCCAAGGTCTTCCGCGGCAAACTGCTCGAGCGTCTCGAAGAGCTCTACACAGGGGGACTGCTCACCTTGGAAGGCGGCTGCGCCGAGCTTGCCGATCGTCCGACCTTCGACAAGCTCAAGGACGATCTTTACCGCACGAAGTGGGTCGTCTACGCCAAGCAACCCTTCGGCGGACCAGAGCAAGTCTTCCAATACCTCGGCCGGTACACCCACAGGGTAGGGATATCGAATCAGCGCTTGGTGAGCTTTGATGGGCAGGATGGAGACGATCATCGGAAAGGGCGCCTTATGCCGAGCTCGGCATAAGGCGCCATATGTGGAGCGCCAGATTATGCGGAGCTGCGGGATGGTGACATCAACAGGCCCGACGGTGGTGGTCGGGGCCATGTGGCAGTGCGGCTCCACATAATCAGAGGCCCGCGAGGAAGGTGAGCAGGGTGTCGTCGGGCCTGAAGCGTCGGACGGCGGTCGTGGGTGGCGCCAGTTTGTTGAGCGCGGCTTCCTTGGTGACAAGGTCCGCCTCGACGTAGATATGCGTGGTCTCTAGGCTCTCGTGTCCTAGCCAGAGAGCGATGACCGAGCAATCGACGCCCGACTGGAGTAGATGCATCGCGGTCGTGTGACGAAGGACGTGGGGCGAAATGGTTTTTCCGCTGAGGCTGGGACAGCGTGGCGCTGCAATGGCGACAGCATGATCGAGGATGTATCGGACGCCGTCGCGGGTGAGCGGCCCGCCTCGCGCGTTGGGGAATGCTGGGCCATCGAGGCTGCTGTCGAGTTCCGCAAACCAGGCTGCGAGGATACGGCTGGTCTTGGGCCAAAGCGGGACACTCCTGTCTTTGCGGCCCTTGCCGTGAAGAGCGAGAAGCGTGGTGCTGCCGAAGGTGACTTGCGAGCGTCGGGCAGCAGCGATTTCGGAGACGCGAGCGCCAGTGTTGTAGAGGGTCAACAGCAGCGCGTGGTCGCGCCGACCAAACCGCTGCGTGCGATCCGGCGCAGCGAGCAGGGCATCCATTTCGTGTCGGGTCAGGTAACCCACCATGCGCTGGTCTTCACGCTTGATGGGGATGGCGAGCACCTGGCTGACCAGGGCGAGGTGAGCTGGTTCCCGAAACGCCACAAAACGGAAGAAAGAGCGGACCGCCGCCAGACGCGCGTTCCGGGATCGGATCGAGTTCTTTCGATCGGTTTCGAGGTAGTCGAGGAACGCCAACAGGGCGGTCGCATCGACGTCGTCGAGCTGAAGTTGCGATGGTTCCCGCCCGCGCAACTGCTTCAAGAACGCCAGCAAGAGGCGAAAGGTATCGCGATAAGCAGCGACGGTTTGGGGACTCGATCGTTTGTAGCCCAGTAGGTGCTGAGCGAAGAAGTCCTGCACCAGCGGCGCCAACGTGCCCACGGTCGTCATGGGAGACCTCCCACGTCGGCGAAACGCTCGAAACGCTGAGCGGCGATCCCGAGAAGCTCGGGGACGGCCGACAGGTACCAGTAGGTGTACTCGGGCTTGAGATGACCGAGATAGACAGACAGTTCAGGCAGCCGAGCTCGGACATCCGCGCCCTCGCGATACCAGGTGAGTAAGCGCCGCACGGCGAAGGTGTGGCGAAGATCGTGCAGTCGTAGCCGTTGCGTCCCCGCTCCAAGGCCAAGCCGGCGGACGAGACGGACAAATGTCCGTCGGATACTCTGGTATGCGATCGCTCCGGGGCGTTCGGAGACGAAGAAGCGGTCGCACAGCCCGTCGTAGCCGAGGCACGATCTTTGTGCCGCGTAGGCTCGCAGCGCCGCGGCCGTCGAGGAATGCAACGGCACCAGGCGCGACTTGTGGAACTTGGTATCGAGCACTCGAAGGTACGGCAGCTCAGTTTCAAGTTGGACATCGTCGAGCCGCAATCTTGTGACCTCGCCGGCCCGCAGACCCGAGTGTTGGCGCGCAGCGAAAGTAGGAAGGCGTCGGCGGTGCCGGCCTGGAAGGCGCGCACGCGCTCTTCGCGTTCGGCCGCAGGCGTGGAGCCATCGAGGCTCAAGGTGCGCAGCCCAGCCTGGGTCAGCAGCGGACGCGCCAGATCGAGGAAGCTGGCGAACTGGCTGAAGACAAGGGCGCGATGGCCCTCGTCGCGCAACTCGGTGAGCAGCTCGACCAGGGCGGCCAGCTTGGCCGAGCCGGCGGTAGATTCTTTGACCACCAGGCGAGGGTGGCAGCATAGAAGGCGCAGTCGGGTGAGAGCGGCCAGGATCTTGATCCGTTG
>PMLH01000096.1 GCA_003159055.1 Myxococcales bacterium | reverse complement strand
CAACCACGACGCCGAGGATCCCGAGGGAATGGTCCACCTGGGCAAGACCTCGCACGGCGAGCCGGTGAACATCAACCGCCGAGCGGTCGAGAGCGATCTGGTCATCTACGTCAACGTCACCTTGGTGCCCATGGATGGTGGCCACAAGTCGGTGGCGGTTGGTCTGTGCGACTACGAGACCGTGAAGGTGCACCACGATGCCGCGACCATCGCCGAATGCGACAGCATGATGGATCCCTCACGATCCATGCTGGCCACCAAGATCAATCGGCAGGGCGTGATCGTCGACCAGCACATGAAGGTCTTTCACATCGAGACCGCGCTCAACAACCGGATGTTCGGCACCGCGACGGAGTTCCTGGGCAAAAACGAGGACGACTTCTCGGAATTCGACCGCATGAAGTTCGAGGCCATGCGCTTCGGTCTGTCCAAGCTGCCCACCGCCGCGAAGCGCAAGCTCTTTCAGGCTATTCCGGCGGAATACGAGCTGATCGCCTGCTATGCGGGCAAGACCGACCCGGTTCACGACCGCATCATCGCCAAGCTGAATGACCAGTATATGGTCAGTCTCAAGGGGCAAAGCGACATCGTCATCTTCCCCATCCCCTACGTTTCCCCGTACAACATCAACTCGATCCTGAACCCGATCCTGGTCCAGGTCATGGCGATGGGCTATTTCCACAGCTTCTATCGGGGTAAACCGGTGGTGCGCAAGGGCGGGGCGGTGATCCTCTGCCACCCTTGCTACGACGACTTCGATCACAAGTTCCATCCGAGCTACATCGAATTCTTCAACCGACTGCTGCCCGAAACCCGCGATGCGCACAAGCTGGCGCACAAGTACCAGGACGAATTCGCGCACAACCCGAGCTACGTCGAGATGTACCGGCGCGGAAACGCCTACCACGGCTCGCATCCGTTCTACATGTGGAACTGGGGCGAGGGCGGCCGCAACCACGTGGGCAAGGTCATCGTGGCCGGCGCGAAGAACGCCCACGTCCCGGCGCGCATGGGGTGGGATCGGGCCGAGTCGCTCACCGAGGCGATTTCCTCGGCCCGCAGCTTCGTGGGGCCGTCGGCATCGATCACGCTGATGAAGTGGCCGCCCATCCTGATGGCGGATGTCGAGTAGCAGCGGCCGAGCCATGAGCGAGCGCACGGCAAACCAGCCATCCCTTCTTTCACTGCGAGAGATCTACCGTGGCCGACACGTCTTCGTGCTCGGCTCGACGGGGTTCCTAGGCAAGGTCTTGCTCAGCATGCTCTTGCGCAGCTTCCCCGACGTGGGACGGGTCTACGTCATGGTCCGGCGCGGAACCGGCACCTCCAGCGAGACTCGCTTCTGGGATCACGTGGTGCCCTCGCACACCTTCGATCCGCTGCGCGAACAGCATGGCGAGAATCTGCGCGCCTTCTTGCAGGACAAGGTGCGCGTGGTCGACGGCGACATCACGGAAGCCAATCTCGGGCTGTCCGAGGAGGACGCTGCGCGGGTGGCGGGCGACATCGACGTCATCATCAACTCGTCGGGCAAGGTGACGTTCAATCCGCCGCTGGAATCGGCGTTGCGGACCAACGTGCAGGGCACCAAGAACGTGATCGCTTTCGCCAAGCGCATGAAGCGTCCGGCGCTGATTCACACCAGCACGTGCTTCGTCGCCGGCAACCGCAGCGGCGAAATCTGGGAAAGCGAGCCGCTTGACGGCTATTTCCCGCGCTCGCGCGAGATGCCCGCCACGCGCTTCAACGTCGAGCAGGAGATCGCTGACTGTGCTCGCATCGCCGCCGAGGTGCGTGCGCAAGCCGACGACGCCCAGGTGGTGGCGAGGCTGCGGCAGAGGGCGCGCGATTTCTTGCGCGACGCCAACCGCGACCCCGACGACGAAGCGGCGCTGAAGATGGGCGTGGCGCGCGAACGCAAGGACTGGGTTCGCACCGAGCTCACCNNTGGGGCTGGCCCAACATCTACACCTACACCAAGAGCATCGGCGATCAACTGGTGGCGCGCGAAACCGGTATCGTTCGCTCGATCGTTCGTCCGGCCATCGTGGAAAGCTCGCTCGCCTATCCGATGCGCGGCTGGAACGAGGGCTTCACCACCTCCGCGCCGCTGGTTTACCTTGCGCTCAAGGGGCAGAACAAGCTGCCGGTGTCCGAGTCCCTGATCCTGGACATGGTGCCGGTGGACCACATCGCGGGCGGCATGCTGATGGTGGCCGCGCAGGCGTGCGTGGAAGAGCCGGCGCTGGTGCACCAGCTTGCGAGCGGCGATTTGAACCCGTCACGTATCGGGCGTGTGACCACACTGACCGGGCTCTACAAGCGGCAGCGTTTCCAGAACAAGGAAACCGGCAACAAGNNCAACGAGCTGGCCGCGCGCATGGAGTTCCGTCCGGTCAGCTACGACGAGTACGATCGAACGTCGTTGCCGCTGGTGAATCGGGTCACCGAGCGGGTGTCGGATGCCCTCGACAAGATTCGACCCAAGTGGGGTGGGGGACGCTTCGCGAATTGGGTCGACCAGGTCAAGAAGAAGGTCGACGACGTCAAGCGCATTACCAAGGACGCCAGCCGCGACATCGACTTGTTCCGTCCCTTCATTCTCGACAACGAATACGTGCTGCGCGCCGATAACATTCGCGCGCTTCGCGACCGTTTGCCGCCCGACGAGCGCGCTCTGGCGCCGTGGTCGCCCGAGACCATCGA
>PMLH01000205.1 GCA_003159055.1 Myxococcales bacterium | reverse complement strand
AGCGGCATCATCATGCGCGCGCTCAACATTCCGACCGAGATGTTCACCGTCATCTTCGCCATCGGCCGCATGCCGGGCTGGATCGCCCACTTCAAGGAGATCCAAGACGACGTCAAGGGCCGCATCTATCGCCCACGGCAGATCTACGTCGGCCAGCCGCTCAATCACTACGCGCCGATCGACGACCGCCGAGTGGGTTAGCCACGCTCAGGCCCGCGCATATTGCAGATCTCGGTTTTCGCGACTATCGCGAGGTCTGGGATCTGCAGCAGGAACTGGTGTGCGCGCGACAGCGGGGCGACATCGCCGACACGCTGGTCTTGGTCGAGCATCCGGACGTGATCACGCTGGGACGATCGGCGAAGGCCAGCAACATCCTTGACCCGGGGACCATCCCCGTCGTTCCCATCGAGCGCGGCGGCGATGTCACGTACCACGGCCCCGGCCAATTGGTGGCGTACCCGATCTTCCTTCTGGGCGAGGACGAGCGCGACCTGCACCGATTCCTGCGCAACCTGGAGGAGTCCATCATCCGCACCGTCGCGGATTTCGACATTTCGGCGACGCGGCGCCCGGGCAAGACCGGGGTTTGGACCCGGAATGGCCCGGACGGGCGCAAGCTGGCTTCCATCGGCGTGGCGGTGCGCAGGTGGGTCACGTTGCACGGGCTGGCCCTCAACGTGTCCACCGACCTTTCTCGCTTCGCAGCCATCAACCCGTGCGGGTTCGATGCCGCCGTGATGACCTCGATGGCGCGCGAGCTGGAAACGCCGATCGACTTCGGCGCGGTGAAGGCCGCCTTAGCCAGGCATCTCGGCGCCGTCCTCGATCGCGAGTGGCAGCAATCGTCGACTTAAGGCACTATCGATGTGTCGACCATGGGCAAAGTTCGTTCGCGCCATCGCGTGCCATTCGCCGCGCTTGTAACAGGAGATCTGGGCCTGCTTTTCGCGAACATTGCCTCGGCGCAGGTGCCGCCCGAGGCGTCGGCCACGTCCGCGGCGATGGAAATTGCCCCTGCATCGCCTGCGGCCCCGGCAGCACCCGCACCGGTTTCCGCACAGGCCGATCCCGTCAGCGCTCAGGTCGGCACGCGCCTGACCTTCCGCGTGCAGAATACAAACCCGGGCTCACACGACAAACTCAACGACGTGGGATCCGACGGCGAGGCCGACGTGGTCCTCTGGGGACAAGTCCACCCCTTCTTGAAATGGCAAGCCGGCTTCATCGGCAGCTACGGCGTTGCCGCCCCGAGCAATCACGTCGATGTCCTGGATCTGGTGGCCAAGCTGGAAGTCACGGATGCCTTCAATCTGTGGATCGGCCGCATGCCGATGCCGTCCGACCGGAGCAGTCTCTCCACGGTCTGGGCCCTGCCAACCTGGAATTTGCCGGGGACTTACAGCCCCTATGCCCTGCCCTCACGGACTGGGACGCGACCTTGGCCGGGGCCTCGCTACGGCAACAACGACCGTGGCGACGGTGTCACCTTCTGGGGCCAATGGCACGGCGGCAGAATCAAGTACTACGCGGGCGTGTTTGGTCTCGATCAGCCTAGCACGAGCCCGCTGTACACCACGAGACTCAACCTCAGCCTCATCAATCCCGAACCCGGGTACCGTTCCAGCAGCGGCTACTACGGCAGCAAGAACGTTCTCGCCATCGGTGTTGGGGGCCAGCACCAATCCTCTGGTTCCCTGCCGGCCTCGGGCTTGACGGCGCTGGCAAGCAACTTCGACGAGCTCAATGGGGACCTGCTCTTCGAGATGAACGGCGGCGCCGCTGGGGTTGTGGATGTGGAGGGCGGCTTGGCGAAAATGTGGGGGGCAAACGAGCTTGCGAGCTACCAGATGCTGGCCCTTGCCAGCTACCTGGTCCCCATCGACGTCGGCGTGGGCCGTTTCCAGCCGCTCTTGCGCTGCCAGTACGCCGGCCGTGGCAAAGCCGAAGACGCCAGCCAGTTCACCAGCATCGACGCCCAGCTTGGCTACGTCGTCGACGGCTACCATGCCCGCCTGCTCGCGATCTACCAGTACGCCAAGCTACAGAGTCGGACCGAGAACGCGCTCCTCTTCGGCCTGCAGTTGCTGTCGCACGCGAAGTAAGAAAGACGCCGTTTGCGAGCCACCGCATTGACGTGAGCCACCCCACGGTGGCGCTTCACTGCCATGGAGAAGCTATGAATAGGATACCCATCGCACCTTTCCCATTTCTCGTGCTGCTGCTCGGCGCGCCCATGGCGGTTGGCTGCAGCTCGAGCACCGGGGGTGGTGCGAAGGCGGATGGAGCGCTTGGCACGGGCGGAGAAGCCGATGTCGGCGGCAGTACTGGCGGCGCGACGTCGACGGGCGGCTCGCCGAGCACAGCCGGCAGCGCCGGCGGCGGGAGCGTGAGCACGGGCGGCGCGGCGGCGACGGGTGATGCGGCTGAGACCGGTGGAACCATCGCCAGCGGCGGAAGTCGTGCAACCGGCGGAGCGNNGGCGGCACCAAGGCGACCGGCGGAACCCTGGGCAGCGGAGGGGCTGCAACCGGCGGAGCCGCGGGCACCGGGGGAACGGCCACCGACCGCTGCGACGTGGGCGTCTACAATGCCGCCAATCCACCGAAGGCACTCACCCTGAGTGGCAGCCTAGGCGCGCACGATCCAAGCGCAATCGAGAGCAACGGAACCTACTACGAATTTCAGACCGGTCTCGGTGCCAAGACATCCAGCAATTTGACGACTTGGAATGACGCATCTGCACCGTTTGCCCTTCCCGCCTGGATGAAGTCCGCGGTTTCTGGCGTGACTGACCTGTGGGCCCCGGACATTTCCTATTTCGGCAGCACCTATCATCTGTACTACGCAGGCTCTACCTTCGGGACAAACAAGTCCTGCATCGGACACGCCACGCGCGCGTCGCTGAGCTCGGGTTCGTGGACGGATCAGGGCTCGGCCACCCTCTGCTCGAATGTCACCACCACGGACGACAACTGGAACGCCATCGATCCGAACGCCATCGTGGATACGACCGGAACCCCGTGGCTCGTGTTTGGCAGCTTCTGGGGTGGAATCAAGATCATCCAACTGGACCAGACCGGCGCACGTGTGGGCACCACTGTGGCCGGAATTGCCGCGCGTCCAAACAAGGCACTCGAAGGTCCCTTCATGATCAGACGTTGCGGCTACTACTACCTGTTTACCTCTTGGGACACCTGCTGCAAAGGCACAGACAGCACCTACAACATTCGCGTCGTGCGCGGCACCAGCGTCACCGGGCCGTTTGCCGACCAAGCGGGAACCGCGGCCATGCAAGGTGGTGGGACGCTGATTGCCCAAGGCGACGCGACCTGGGCGGGCCCCGGAGGACAGTCGGTGATGTTCGTGGAAACCCGAGCCTATCTCGTGTACCACGCCTATGCCATGAGCAACGGAACCGCCACCCTGCGCATCGCCGACTTGGTTTGGGATTCGAGCGGCTGGCCTATCCCGGTCGGGCCCTGATTCGAGCAAACGCTCAGCCATAGAGGATTCGGCCATCGACATGCCCGTCGCGGAAACGCATCGTTCAGGGGCACTGATTGGATCAGAAACGGCGAAGCGGAGCTCGCTTCGCCGTTAGGCTAGAGACTTCTTCTGTGTAACTGGATTTGATCTACAGACCAAATCCTCCATCGGGAGCTTCGCAAACGTGCGCCGTGCCCCACCAGTTGAGACTGGCGTAGGGGACGTCTCCAGCGGTGACTTGGAAGATGGTGTAGCCGCTGATCGTTGGCGCCGGTAGCGGAAACTGCCCGTCGTTCCCGCCGGTCGGATTGGGCACAAGCTGGCCGTTGATCTTGATCTGGCGACCTGCCAAGTTGCTTCCGCCCCAGCCTTGGAGCGTGTCGCAGGTCGCGAAGCAGTACACCCCGGCGGTATCGAAATTGTTCGTGTTTCCACCGCTCAACACGGTGACCGACGGGCAGGCGAATGAATTGGAAGAAGTGTCTCCAAGCGCCACATCGTGAAGGGCCGTGTCGGCCAAATCTGCGCGCACAACATCCAGCGATTCAACGTCCATCTCGGCGTCGAGGTGCACGGCCACTGTGTCGATGCCTTCAACGTCGAGCGATCCCCGGTCGAGCGAAAGAACGTCGAGCTGAACCGGCGAACCGCCGTCGGCAGCTCCGACTTCGTCGGCGCTGGGACTGTCGATGGAACCATCGTTGTCCACCCACGGCGCGTCTATGGCGTCACTCCCAGTTGCATCGATCGTCCCACCGTCCGTCGGATTCGTGCTGCCGCCGTCAACTGTCGAGCCACCGGTGCCCTGGCCGCCTGCGCCGGCAGTTCCACCTGCCCCGCCACGTCCGCCGCTCCCAGCCGAACCGCCGACTGCGCTCGAACCACCGGAGCCGGACGAACCGCCCGCGGCGATCGCTCCGCCCGAACCACTGGAGCCGCCGCTGGCACTCGAACCACCCGAGCCGCCGCTTGAGGTCGATCCACCGCCGCCTCCGGAGCCGCCAGATCCGCCCGAGCCCGCAGACCCACCCTTTCCGCCGGTGCCACTTCCGGTGTCCCTCTTGCCGGCGTCGGCCTTGGAACCGCTGCCGCTATCGCTAGAGCACGCAGCGGTGAAGAGGCTCACGCAAAAAATCGCACTCAGCCCAAACGAAACGATGGTTCCCTGCTTCACGATCATCTCCATAGTTGTTATGTGCACCTAAGACACTCCGCTCGGTGCCGATGAGAAGGGCGCGCACGTTTCCAGTTGGTAAAAACGTCCGCGCCGCTCCGCGTTCTTGGCTCGATTCTTGCGAGCTAGCCCGCCCGGAATTGGAAATCGCGCTGCCGCACGACCTTCTCGTCTTCGAGATCGACGAGAAATGCCGTGCCCTCACCCACCATTCCGTTGAACGAGCGCAGATACCACACGTCGATGCCCCAGCGGCCATGACTGCTCTCGCTCGGGGGGCACCATTCCGCCGCCTCCAAATCGCCAAGCCCAGGCGGGCGCGCCCGGGTTTCGCTCGCGACCTCCCTGAAATTGTGGGACGCACGCGCGATCTGCTCGGCCTTGCGCGCCGACCTCGGCTCGATCTCGCGCCGCCATTCGCTCACCAGGCGGAACGATTTCAGCTCTCCACCGATGGGCCCTTCCGCCTCGTAGATCTCGTCGGCGGCCAGACCGGCGAAATCGGACACGTCGAACTCGGGAAACAGATCTTCGTGCTCGATCTGCGCGATGCGGTCCGCGAACGACAGCTCGCCGATGGCTTTGCCCTGCGCAGAATAGAAGGCGTAGAGCCGCACCACGTAGTCGCGCGACGGGATTCGGTGATCCCAGTCAAGCATCCACATCGCGGCCTTGTAGGCCTTGCCCTTGAACGGCAGGAAAACGGGCAGAACGGATGAAATCTTCTGCAGGTCGGCAGGGGTCTGAAACAGCCCCTGCGCGACAAGCCGCGGATGCAGCTTGACTCCGCGCTTCAGTTCCTCTCGAAGATCCAGCTCGGCCATGGGCGTCTATCTAGCCTAGCTGGGAATGAGGATGATCGCACAATTCTTCGCCGAGGCAGCTTGACGCGCGGTTGACGCGATTCTTCAAAACGCCCAAATGCCGGTCTTCGCCTCATGGCGCCAATTGGTGATAGGATATTGGCCTGCCTTCGTTTTGGAACCGTGGTTGATGAGTGACAGACGAGCACAGCGGACGCTCAGCACGGGAAGGAACGTCGGCGCCTGGGTCGCGCTGCTGGCCGGATTGGCCGCTGGTTGTGGCACTTCGGCGCGGACGAAGAACGATCTCGACCATTTCGAGAAGGCCTTCGATGAGAGTCTGGTTGTGTGGACCACGGACTTGCCGCCAGCAACGGTCGGCAGGGAATTCAAGTTCAACCTTCAGGCCAGGGGCCAACCCAAGCCCTACGTGTGGAAGATAGTCTCTGGGCGGCTTCCCGACGGTCTGGCTCTGGACGAGGAAGGCGCAATTTCGGGAGTTCCGACCGGGCGAGAGACTGCGTCGTTCGTGATCCAGGTGCGCTGCAAGTTGTCGCCGGCGTCGCATGATCGAGGCTGGAGCCCTCACATCGGGTCGCGCATGCGCCACTTCACGCTCGTGGTCAAGGAACCCCCGCCCTCGATTGGTAGGAAGCCATGACGGCGGCGAACCATCAGGTCATACGCGCACGATGGCTCGTGGTGGCTGCACTTTCGGCGATGGCGGTGAACTGCGGAGGGGCTCCGTCGGCGGTGAACCTCTCCTATCAGCCCGGCAGATACTCTCGGCAGGTCACTCCCGTGCGCGTCGGGGTCTTCTATGCCGACGACCAGCGGCCTGGGTGGCCAGCGAACGCGGCGATGCGGATCTTCGCCCGTGTTGAAGGGGCCGATGATATGTGCCATGTCGCGGGTGAGAAAGCCATGGCGGCCTTTGTGGCGGAATCGTTGCGGTCAGAGTTGGCTGCGGCGGGAATGAAGGTCTCGTCCTCCTCGGAGTTCAATCGCTCGGGAGCGTCGTTGAACGGCAAAAATCTGCGCGATGCCGGGGTCGACCGAATCGTGTTTGCTCGGATCAACTACTTTGGATTCGTCAGTCCAGTGCCGCAGAGCCGGGCGGACTCGTTGGCAGAGGCAGCAGAGTTCATGATGCGCGATTCGCTGATCGGACTGCCACTCGCGATCGCCCACGCAGTAGCCTTCGGGCAGATGGCCGGAAATGAGGGCGTGACCTTCAACGACGATACCCCGGGTGCCCATGCGTATGTCGACATCGATCTCTGGGTGGTAGACCCCAAATCCGGCGAGGTCGTTTGGGCAGACACAGCTCGTGACAAGCGAAGCTTCGAGGTGGTGCGCGAAGCGGTCCCCGACAGGATCGAAGTTTTCCTCCCCGAGGCTCTCTATGTCGCGGTCAATCGGGTCATCTGGCGCACCGACTTTCTGGCTGCAATGGGTGCAGCCCTCTTGCCGGCCCAGGCCGGGCAAACTTCGTCGCCCATCCATGAACAGAATGCGAAGAAGCTGTTTGCTGCGGAGCGGTTCGCCGATGCAGCTTCCGAATTCAAGAAGGCCTACGACGCCAGCTCGGATCCTGCCTTTCTCTACAACGTGGCCTTGTGCTACCGGCGAGCTGGCAACGCCAAGCTGGCTCTCCCTGCATACGAAGAATACCTCAAGAAGGTCCCAAACAGTCCCCAGCGGTCCGCTGTAGAGAAGCGGATCGCAGAGCTGAAGCAGCAACTCGGCGACCGGTGAGGCTGGTCGCGGACGCTCCCAGGAAGTCAGTCCAGTCCTCGATGCGCGTGAACACGCTGGCCACCGTTCTGGGGTGCCCGGTCCGGCCGGAATTCAGGTTGTCGACTGGACAAACCAGCAGATCCACGATCTCCCCACTCGCTAAGAGCGTGTCTGAAAAGTTGA
>PMLH01000287.1 GCA_003159055.1 Myxococcales bacterium | reverse complement strand
CGAGGCCCACAAGCGCCAGCAGCGACAGCAACGAGACCAACTGCCCAGCACGCACACCCTCGGCCTGATAGTGTAGATGGATGCGGTGGTCTCCCGCCTCCAGGGGCACCGCACGCATGAGCAGATTCGCACGCCACAGCGGGGCCGCATGACCATCCACCTGCGCCGTCCACCCTGGATAGAACTGCTCGACAAAGACCGCCACAGCCTCCCTGTCAGCGTGGCAGGTCGCCCACAGGTCACCGTTGCGATGCGATTCGATCTGGCAGACGCCTGGTGACGACAGCGGACCATCGAGTCCCCGGGCGCCCGCCTCGGGTGCCAGCAGGGCGACGCGTCCCTCGATGACATCGTCGGACAGCAAGCGGACGAGCAAGCGCGCCTGGTCGGTCACCTCGGTCCGCCCGGCCAGGAACACGCGCGGCAACGGATTCGTCACGCGGTACAGGTGCACTTGCGGAACGATTTCGAGCATCGGGATCAAGCCCAACGGCGCAGGCTTGCCCTTGTCCGCATCTTCGACCGGCAGGACCACGTAGTTGGCGCCGGCCAGGCGCATCGCTTTGACGCCGAAATCTCGCGCGACCGCGGACAGCCGGAACAGCGTTCGAGGTGTGGCGGCATCGTAGCCCGGCAAGGCTGCCACTCCGTGCACGATACTCAGGTTGGCGGCCAGGATGCGCGAGCTCTGCGCCTGGATCGATGCCATGTTGTCATCCCGCATCGAGCGCGCCGCCATGGCCTCCGCCGCCTCAGACACGTGAAGGCGTGGGACGGTCGCAGAGTCTTTGTAATCATTCAGAATGACCTGAGCCGCGTACGGCACATCGGTAGCCAGAAGGCCAGGCACGAACTCGCGCAGTGGCAGACCGGCCACCACCAGATCCACTGCCACGCCCAGCAGGATGGCCAAACTCGCCAAACGCGGCTGGCGTGGCGCGAAGTAGCCAGCAACCAAGATGGCAGCGACGGCAGCGCATCCGGCGAACGCCCCAGACCGCATGTGCTGGGCCCAACGGGCCGAAGGCAGCAGTACACCGGTCAGGGCGGCGAGCAGCAACAACAATCCGCCCAGCACCACATTGCGCCGCCATGGCCGCGGGGCCGCCTCGATCATGCGCGTCGCCCCCAGCCCAGCCAGCAGGGACACCCAGCCGACGGTCATCACGAAAAACTTCTCGGGCGACCGCATGCTGGCCAGCGGAGGAATCAGGGTGGTCACGACCCGGTGCACGGGCGTGAATCGGCCCATGGCTAGTGTGGTGGAGAAGACGGCGAGTCCCCACAACGCCGTGGCCAGCCAGCGGCGGCGTCCCAGGCCGGCCAGCGCCAGCGCAACCACGCTGGCTCCCAGGTACACACTGAAAATAAGAGGAAAGCCCAGGAGTGCTGCATCGCCCACCCACGGCGAGGCCGGATAGTCGGCCGACACCTCGCCCATGCAGTTGGGCGCGACGAATTCCACGATCCGGTAGGGGTTCAGCGAGGCCGACACGGCGCCGAAGCGAACCGCCTCGCGGGCGGTGTCATGGATCCCGGCCAGGGCCGGCAGCCAGGTCGCCGATGCCAGCCCGCCAGCGAGCAGAACCCGCCTTTCGTCTTGCCGCCCGCATCGCGATACTCCGTGTAGAAGTCCACGGTGGGGATCGGCATTCCGTAGACCACGCTCGAATCGGGAATGTCTGTGACATTGCCGTATTTGTCTACGGCGGCAACGGCCACACCGTACCAGATTCCGTTCTGCAGGTTTTTGATGCGGTAGCTGGTCGCGGTCGACGGCAAGAGACCCGAGCAAAGGTAGAGCGGACTCAGGTTGGAAAATGCACTTGGCGAAGCGATGATGGGGGCTACGCTTGGGCAAAGAGCGCCGGACTGCTGGAAGGACGCGCCGTAGCTGCCCGACTTGAAGACCTGGTCGCTCGCGCCTCGTTGGCAGAAAATCTGGATCCCGAGAAAGTTCGGATCAGCAGAGGGCGTCAGTCCGGCCGCCCAGGTCCAGTTGACCATCAATGCGTTGTTGCCTCCTTGGACGTTGACCCCGGAGGGCCCATATTGAAGCTCGCCGTTGAGATTGATGGTGAACGTTATGCCGTTCGTGTCAGGGTACTCATATCCGGTGGTTCGGGCCCAGAAGAAGATGGTTTGCGTGCTGAAGCCGGTGGAACACGTGCTGATGGAATCGCAGGTGTTGTTGGGACCGCAGGCGGTCAGCGAACCGAACAACGTCGAGACGGCTATCGGCGGGCTTTCATACAGCCGCTTCGATTCAAAGTCCGTCATTGGGAAGGATTCGCCGTAGCCCCCCGAGGTGGGGTTAAGCAGGTTTGTGCAAGCGCTGGCGACGCCGCCCGTGTAGCCGTTTGGGCTGAGGCAGTCGACGCCGTTGCTGCCAGCGTAGAGCCTTCCGTCCCCCAAGGGGACGCCATTCCTCGCGAGGAGGGTCTGGATCTTCTGGGAAGTGGCGGTGGCAGGTAGGATGGCGATCTTGAAGTAGCCCTCGTAGTTGCCGTTGTAATTGGGATCATTTACATTCGGGTCGACGCATTCGCAGCGCGCTCGGTTGAAGAAGTAGCTGCTCTGGGTCGTGTTCATCTGGACCCAGCTGCGCGACCCGGTGTCGAAATACTCGGTGTTGAACGTGAAATCCGATGCCGCGAGGCCGCTGACCGTGCTGGTGCTTAGGCCGATGGTGCCCCCGGTCCCGGTTTGCGCCACGCTTCGCCCCGCGGCCAAAAAGGCGAGCAAGGGCAAAACGGCGGTGGCTTTACGCGTGAGCTTGAAACACATACCCGGGCGGCGATAGATGCAATGTCGGTGCCGCCGCTCCTGCTGATGTAAATTGTCGTTTTTACGGCAGATTCCTACCTCCAAGACCGCGCCCAAGCGGGGCGTCTGATCGGCTGGCAAGGGCGGTATTCGTCGTTCGCCAAGTTGGCAATTCACGCGGCCATCCTAGCACTACCGCGCCAAATTCTTCCTTTGCCGTCACCCACCGGCAAACTATCCATCGTCGAATCTCGACTCGAAGGCAGCGCGCAGGGCCGGCATTTCTGCGGTTGCGAAGGCCTCGTTGGACAGTTGGCCCAGCGTTTCGCGTGCCAAATCGGGGTGACCGAAGAGCGCCACATACGCGGCACCCCGCAGACGCAATCGGGGGTCGGCGCCGGGATCGAACGCGATGGCTCGCCACAAAGACTGGGCTTCGGGCAAGGCGCCAAGTTGGTCGTACAGACTGGCCCTGCGAACTCTCTGTTCGATGGGATCGTTCGCGGCCCCGGCAGGCAGTCGCTCGAGCTCAGAGATGGCCTGGTTGATGCCCGCGACCAAGGGCGGAATGTCGATCCGATCCGCGAAATCAGTCAGCATCTGCTGACCCACCGAACGGGCGGCCTCGAATCGACGATCGCGGGCGTAGAGCAGCATCAGGTTCATGTGTGCGCTGGCGCGCCTCGGTTCGAGACTGAGCAGAGCCTCGACCGTTTTGATCGCAGCGGCACGGTGGCCGAGCTTGTCCAGACAGATGGCGATGTTGACCGCGGCCAGGGCCTTCCTCGACTTGGGAACTTGGTTGAGGTCGGCGAGCGCCTCATTGAAGCGCCCGCGGCGCATGAGGGCGGCACCGAGCTCGATGCGAGGCAGCGCTTGCTCGGGTGAGGATTTTGCCACGGCTTGACGCCAGAGCTGAAGCTCGGCGGCCCACGTCCGTGCCCTGTCTGCCGTCGTCAACCCAAAGACCGAGATCAGCACGGCAGCCCCCAGCAGAGCCCGGGTGCGATGCCGCTGCCAGAGGCGCTCGCCAACACCGGCGAGCCCAATCGCCAGAGCGGCCAGCGGCAAGTAGAGAAAGCGATCCGCTGCGACGACGTTGAGGTTCAGATAGACGAGGTGCGAGACCAAGCCCATCGACGTCGCGCCGAGCACAATGGCGACCCCAATCCATGGATGAGCGGCGAGCCGTCCACGCCAGCGCCAGAGCACGAAGGCGGCGCCGATCAGGAGCGCTGTCCCGATCCCGGAAAGCAGCAGACTTGGGGCGAGAACGTCACCGATTTGCAGGTTCGGCTGGAATGGGTCGAGCACCATCCACGTGTACCTGGCGACCGCATTGGAGGCCAACAACAAGACTTGCGTTGCTTCCCGATATGGAGCGAGCACCTCGTCGTGCGAGGTCCCCATGGCCCAGGACCGCAACAGGGCATAGGTCACGATGGCCATTCCGATGGGAAGCAGCTCGACCGCGAGCCGGAGCAAGCGCGGTGGCCTCTTTGCCTGCAGCCAAATCAACGGGATCAGCGCCACGGCGCCGACCAGGGCGACTTCTTTGCACAGAAGACCGAGGAGCAGCGCCAATCCCGCGAGAAACCTCCGTGCCCAGGCACCCGGCCCGGATTGGTAGAGCAAGAGCGCCGCCAGTGCGCCAATGCCGGCAGCGATATCCGTGCGGCCGCTGATCCAAGCCACCGATTCGGAAAGGCGGGGCGAGAGCGCGAAGAGCGTCGCCAGCAAGCTGGCGAGAGGCCGACTCGCTCCGGCGCGGCGGCAGGCGGCCACCAGCAACAAGGCGAAGGCCGTGTGGAGGAGCAGGTTGGTCAGGTGAAATCCGCCCGCCCAACTGGCCCATAGCCGGTGGTCGAGGGCGTAGCTTAGCGTCGTCAAGGGACGGTAAAACGAACGCGCTTCGACGAGCGGATTGTTCGAGAACGGCTGGCTGAAGTGCTTGACGAGGGATGCGCCGCCCGATACCAGCGGCGAATTGACGATGAGGTAGTAGTCATCCCAGACGAAGCCGCCGGTCAGCACGATCGCGTAGCTGGCCAGGATGGCCACAACCGGAATCGCGTACCAGGCAAGCGACTCGCGGGCGCCAGCCACAGCCAGCTTCGAGTCGGCTACATCCATGGCGGCCATGATACACGAAAGATGAGCAGGCAAAGCTGACGTCGGCGGCGTCTTAGAGCGTGTCTGAAAAGCC
>PMLH01000521.1 GCA_003159055.1 Myxococcales bacterium | reverse complement strand
ATACATCATCATGTCCCAGATCTACTCGTTGGGACTGGTTGCATGGTTGCATCCGTCCTATATGAGTGCCCGGTACTGGCTGCTCCTGGCTTTGACTTTTCCGGCGGTCGTGCCAGGAACCCTCAGTGGGCTGGCCATCTACAAGCGGATGTCGGACCTAAACTTCAAGCGGGTCACGTACTTGCTTCTAGGAGTTTCGGGTATGGCTCTTCTGGCGAAGACGCTGGGCTCTGCGATCAGGAGCCTGTTCTGACCAGGTTGAAAGGCACAAAAGAATGAATACCACACCACTGCGTTTGGTCGCCGTCGAGGAAAGCCCCCCGGCAGAGGAAGAACAGAGCGGCGCACCCATCACGATCATCAGTGACCAAGATGCGATCACGCGAAGAGTGCCGGAGTCGGACATGGTCGCTACGCTGGGAAGCTTCGCAGACAAGCAAAAGCGATTCTCCACTTCAAAGATCTTCCTGGCTGCAGGCGCTGTCGCCGTGGTGGTCATGGTCGTTGTCATTGCGTTGGCGATGAGGGGAAAGAGAGCCGCGACTCCGGCCCCGATCAGTGCCATCGCTGCACCGATTCCGAGCCCAGCGGGACCGCCCCAACCGCAGCCGTCCGCGGCTTCGGCTGCGCCGGCGGCGGGTCCATCTCCGCAGATCCAGGCACCCTCCGCACTCATCCGCCTCGAAGTCACGGCGGAGCCCAAGGAAGCCGAGTTGAGCTTGGACGGCAACGTGCTGGCTGGCCATCGACTGAATCTGGACGTCCCGAGGGATCCCGGTGTTCATGTCGTCAGCGCCTCGGCGCCCGGCTACATTCCCTTCAATCAGCAGGTCAGCTTTTCGAGCGATGTGGTTCTTAAGGTCAGCCTGCACCGAGCCCATATGCCGCCTATTCGCCAAGGGGCAAGGCCGCATCCATCCCAGATCGAGTCAGGACCCAAGAACAACATGAGACCAGCGGCTGGGTCGCCGGCCTCGGTCATAGCGCCGGGCATGAACCTGGATGGGCCATCTATGCGACCCAATGCCAAGCCGATTGACGAAAGGAATCCCTACAAGCCATGAAGACACATTTTCTTGCCGTATCCGTCGCACTGACATGGCTCTGCCTCCCCCAAGCGGTCAGGGCCGAGACGTCGGGCACTGACGATGCAGACTCAAGCAAGGCGGCCGTCCGATTTCAGCGGGCCGTTGAGCTATACCGCGAGGGAAGCTACGAGGGCGCACTGGCCGAATTCAGCAAAGCCTACCAAATCAGTCCGTCCTACCTTGTGCTCTACAATATCGCGCAGGCCCAGTATGCGCTTCACGACTTCGTGGGTGCCTACAAGTCCCTCATGCAATATCTGTCCGAGGGTGGCGGTGATATCCCCGCGGATCGTCGCGCCCAGGTCGACGAAATGACGGCGAGGCTCGTGGGCAGGATCGCCAATCTGCAGATTTCAACCAATGTGACCGGCGCCGACATTCGGATCGACGGCGTTGGCGTGGGAACCTCACCCCTACCTGGGCTCATCCCCGTCAATGTTGGAACGCGCAGAGTGAGCGCGACCAAGGCCGGTTCGCCCGAGGTCGTTCGCGTGCTCACCGTTGCCGGAAGAGAGAACGTGAAAGTCGAGCTCCAGATTGACGAAACTACCGCCACTTCGACGAAACTCGCGGCGAGCGCTGTGTCACAGTTCTCCCCCTTGGGGGTAAAGACGCAAGCTCAGGCCGCGCCCTCTCGAGCCGGCTTGATGGTTGGTCTTTCTACGACCGCGGCTCTCGCCATCGGCACGGGCGTGTGCGGTTTCCTTGCCCTTGGTGCCCAGAAGAATCTGAAGGACCAGGTCAACACGTATCCAAACACCAAGGAAAGCATCGACAACGCTCGCACAAAGAGCAAGAACTGGGGATACGTCACCGATGCTCTCGGCGCCGCGACACTCATCTCCGGCGGCGTGACCCTCTATTTAGCGCTTTCTCGCAGCGGCGATTCGTCAGAACCAAAGCCCGTGAAGGCGAATAAGACCATCGTCTTGGCCCCCACGTTGGGTGGAATGGTCTTGGCAGGGAGCTTCTGAGCTCCCCCGCCGCCGCGAACGAGCCCGGGCCACAAGCCGGTCCCGGGATGGCCACTATTTCCTGTCACACCGTAGCCTGCGCTCCGTCCAATGGACTAGAAAGGATGGATGCTGCAACCATGACCGATGACAACCGCGATACCGCTACGGACGAAGACCTCGTCGACCTGGCCACGGCCGGCGATCGTCAAGCGCTGGAGCTCCTCCTGCGCCGGCAGCAGGCGTGGATCTACAACCTCGCCCTTTGCATGCTGCACCATCGGCAGGATGCGGAGGACGCGACTCAGGAAATTCTTGTGCGGATGGCGACGGGCCTTTCGTCGTTTCGGCGCGCGAGCGCGTTCCGCACCTGGGCGCATCGAATCGCAGTCAACCATGTGCTCGACCGCAAGCGAAGCCGCCCGGAAACCGTGGTGACGGGCTTTGACTGCTATGCCGACTATCTCGACCGCGCACCCGAC
The DNA here is from genome assembly GCA_003159055.1 of Myxococcales bacterium. Next base: position 959 of record PMLH01000521.1, on the reverse strand, counting down.
GAGGATTTCGGTGGCGCGGACAGGGATTCTCCCGAGACCGCCCTGCTTGTCGAAGAAGCCAGAATCTCGTGCACCATGGGCATGTTGCTTTGCCTGGATCGACAGCAAAGAATGGCCTTTCTGCTCGGCGAGATGCTCGAAACCAATGACCTTGTCGGCGCTGAATTGCTCGGCACGACCCGCGAGAATTTTCGCCAACTGCTGGCGCGGGCGCGAGCCAAGCTGTCCGGTTTCATGCGCGGCCGATGCGGCGTGGTCGATCCACAAGCCCCCTGTCGATGCGCCCGCAAAACCCAGGCCTTCGTCCGCGACGGCATCGTCGATCCCAAGCGCATTCAGTTCGCGCGCGGCCACGGCGAGCGCGTCGACCAAGAACCCGACGATGGCGGCAAGGCGCGCGCCCAGGCGCTGGCCGCCTTCCAGCGCGCGACCCTGGAAGACCTGCGCGGGCTCTATCCTTGGTTCGAACCGCCCGACGTGGTGGAGAAGCTGCGCAAGGTGATTGCCGGCGACACGGCGATGGCGATCCTGGACTTGAATCCATCGGGAGGGGCTTCGTGACCGCGCAGGGCCATGCGACGACGGACGCAGGCGTCGCCGAAACCGTTCTCGCCTTGGAGAATGCAGCCCTGGCGCGCTGGTGCGCGGGCGATCCGTCGGGCTTTCTCGAAATCTGCGCCGACGATGTCGTCTACTTCGATCCTTTTCTCGATCGGCGACTGGATGGCCTTGCCGCGCTCACCGGCTACTACGAGGCGTTACGGGGCAAAATCAGCGCTGAGCGATTCGAACTACTCAATCCACAGGTGCAGACTGGCTCTGGCATGGCCGTCTTGACCTTCAATTTCGCTTCGGTCGCACGCGATGGGACGCAATTTCGCTGGAATTGCACCGAGGTCTATCGCCGAGACGCCGAAGCCTGGCGGATCATCCAGTCGCACTGGTCGTTCACGCGTCCG
>PMLH01000177.1:214-6928 GCA_003159055.1 Myxococcales bacterium | reverse complement strand
GCGACCAGGTTCGCGCTCGATGAGTGCAAAAGGCCGATGTTCATCTTCCAGGTGAAGCCGCGACGGGCGAGAGGCCCGCGTCCAAGCCGCATCATGCCCCAACCTTCGTCATCCATGACCACCGCCTCGGAGGTCGCGGCGACGTCGGCCGGGGTGATCTGGGCCAGCGGGACTTCGCGTTCCATCCCGGCGGCGTCCTTCAAATGCACGCCCTGCCACGGGTACATCGCCACTGCGCCATCGTAGCGCACGCCCTCGGTCGCAACCATTCCGACGGTCGCCAGCACGGCGAAGACAACCAGTAGCGCGACCAGGTCGTCTTTGCCACTGCCTCCACCACCGCCGAAGCCACCGACATGGCCTCCTTGGGGCCTCCGCGGCGGCGCGGCCCGGCCGGGCCCGCCACCCATGGGACCGCGCGGTCCTATCTGACCGGGCAACGGCGGAACAAGCGGTGGCGGAAAGAGCGGTGGCGGAATCGGCGCGATCATGACGCCCACGCCAACGCCAACCTGCGGTCCGCTTTCAACGTAACCCTCGGGGGGACCTTGCGGTGCATAGCCGTCTTGCGCATATCCTTGCGGCGCGGGCGGCGGTTGGCTGGTGTCGATGGCCTCGCTCCGGCGGTCACCGAGCGACTGCACCACCCGCACGTTTTGTCCTCGCTGTTCCGGCGGGAGCGACGCCAGCCGCGCAAGCTCCGTCTTTGGAATCACGTATTCATTCGAGAGGCAGCCGCCGCATGCATAGGAAAGAAAAGCGGCGAACGCGACCAGCGCGGTCGTGGTGTGCTCGGTGGAGCCCGAGGAGCCTTGGGGACGCATGGCGCTTAACGGTAGCAGCTTTCGTGCCGGCCTGGCAGTGCGGAGAGCCCCGCGGTTTTGGCCGACTTGCTCCGGCGCTTGCTGAGCTGGCGAACCAACTGTGGCAAAAAAGCCACGGCGGATCGTGATTCATTCGCGCAGTTCTGCGCCGGCTGTCTCTTGCAGCTGCTGGCGGGCGAACGTATAGTGAAATCAAACGCATTCCAGGTCGGAGGGAACCATGGGAATCGACGTGCGCNNGAGAGGAACCATGGGAATCGACGTGCGCGTGGAGACCGAATCAGGTGAAGTTCAAGATGAGGTTCTCGACGATGGGAACCTGACCGAGAAGTTGCTTCCGGATCGCGAAGACGCGACTTCGCCCTGTCTGCGCTTTGTCGACCCGTTTGGCGACACGTTGTTCAACCAGATTCAGATTCCGCTGGTCGTCAAAGAGCTGGAAAGCCGGCTTCGCGGATCGGCGAAGACCGAGGTGAAGGCGCATTGCGAGGCGATTCTCGAGGCCGTGCGGGCCGCAGCAGGGGAAGAGCACACCTACGTTCGCTTCTCGGGCGAGTAGCGCTCTTGCCCCGGCGTTGCCCACTGGCGGTGCGCCGATGAGGACCGGCATCGCGGATTTGCCTCTTCACGGCGGTCGCGTCCCGATGTGGCTGGCGACGCGCATGGCGCGCCTCGGCCGGGTGATGGTCGAGGCGTTGGTGCTGGACTACGGCCGCGATGAGGTTTTGCGTCGGCTGGCCGATCCGTTTTGGTTCCAGTCGCTCGGCTGTGTCATGGGGATGGATTGGCACTCCTCGGGGATCACGACCAGCGTGCTCGGTGCGCTCAAGCGAGGCCTAGCACCCGTGGAAGCCGAGCTTGGCATCCACGTCTGTGGTGGCCGCGGGCGGCATTCTCGTCGTACGCCCGACGAGCTTCGTGCCCTCGGAGACACGCTTTCCCTCGACGCAACCGGATTGGTGCGCGCGAGCCGGCTGGTCGCCAAGGTCGACAGCGCGGCTGTGCAGGACGGGTTCGATCTGTATTTGCACAGCTTCGTGGTCACCGACGACGGCAAGTGGGTCGTCGTGCAGCAGGGGATGAATCCGGACAAGCGCCAGGCACGCCGGTACCATTGGCTTTGGGATCGCGCCGGATCTTTCGTCGACCAGCCGCACGCGGCGATCGAGGGAGAACCGAGTCCTCTGCCCATTGTGAATCTCACCGATCGTGGCGCGGCAGCGGCCAGGCAGAAAACTGTCAGCCTTGCAGTGTCCGATCCTGCGGGCGTGGTGGCCGAGGTCGAGCGCGTGCTTGCAATGCCGAGCCATCACGACGTGCGCGCAGACAACCTGGACCTACGCCGCCTGGGCGCGGCCTTGCACGTGGCGGCTCGGCAAGGACCGGCGAGCTTCCCCGAGCTTTTGCTCACGCCGAACATAGGGCAGCGCACGTTGTTCGCGCTGTCCTTGGTGGCGGAGGTGCTGCACGGGGCGCCGAGCCGATTCTCTGATCCGGCGCGCTTCGCCTTTGCGCACGGCGGAAAGGACGGCCATCCATTTCCGGTGCCGCTCAAGGTCTACGACGAGACGCTGCGGACGCTTCGGCGAGCTGTCGACCGCGCACACTTGGGACAAAGCGACAAACTGGCGGCGCTGCGCAGACTCGACGAGCAATGCCGGTTGGCGGAGGCGGCGGCAGACGGGAAGAGTCTGCCCATCGGCCCCGCTTTGGCGTTATCGGCCGTGATTGCGCACGAACGGCGCATCTCGCCACAATTGGGCGGACGAACCTGCTTCGATCGTGCGTCACGACCGAAGCAGCTTTCACTCAGGTTTGATCGCGGAGCGCTTTCGCCAAAATCCTGAGCGCGAGGCGTTGCGGGTTGACCTTGTACGTGCCTTCCTCAACCTGCCGTCGTAGTGCCCGGACCCGCATGTGTCGGGAAACCGACTCTGCATGTTCGCCGAGGGGCGCGTTCCGAGGGCCCTTGCGGAGCTGGAGATCAGTTGATGCTGCCATGTATTCCGACATCGGCCCCAGCGAGCAAACCTTAAGGAGGTTTCTTCACTTTCTTTATGGGGCAACGATTTCAGTGACTTGGCTCGACTTACGCGGCGACGGCGTCCTCGATGTCGGACAGCGTTTCGCGCAGGCGGCGGGTTGCCTCGCCGTGGATCTGGCAGACGCGCGACTCGGTGACGCCCAGGATCTCGCCGATTTCCTTCAAGTTCATGTTCTCGCAGTAGTAGAGCGAAAGGACCTGTTGCATCTTCTCAGGCAGATCGTCGATGCCAGAGACCAGGTGGGCCAAGGTTTCCCGATGCGCGGTAAGCTCGAATGGATCGGGAGAATTGGCGTCGCTCGTACGTTCGAGGAAATCGGGACCAGCGTCGTCGATGCCGACCACGGAAGAGCCTGACAACTTCTGTTGGCGCGTGTAGAGCTCGTCGACTCGGAGGCCGAGCGTCTCAGCCAGTTCGCCTTGATCGGGCGACCGGCCAAGCTGCGATTCCAGCTTGCGGGTGGCCTCCCGCAACTCGTTCGAGAGACGTCGCATATCGCGCGAAAGCGTGTCGCGCGCTCGCAGATCGTCGAGCATGGCGCCGCGGATGCGGAACTCGGCGAAAGCTTCGAAGCGATCGACGCGCTTCGGATCAAAACGCTCGGCAGCTTCCATCAGGCCAATCACGCCTGCCGAAACCAGGTCGTCGATCTCGACGTGCGCGGGAAGCCGACGGGCGAGTCTGCGCGCGACCTTCTCGATGTACGGGAAAAACTTCGCTGCGTACTCGCTTCGTCGCGCTGCCAGCGCCTTGGCCGAAAGCTTGCGTGCTCGTGTGGGCTTTTTCGGTGTGCTGTGTGCTACCGGCCGCCGTTGCTTTCCAACCCGAGTTCGCTTCGCTTTAGGCATGCGGGAGCGGTTTGCACCACCCGTGCCAGGAAAATGGATCTTCTAACTGGGCCAAGTTGCTGGAAGCCATGTCTCGCGATCGTCGAGATCGTCAGCCGAATGACGTCAGGGAAGGAACCCTACCGTCAACCCACTGACGACAAGGGTAGAAAACGTGGCGCCGATGACGATTGCATCTGTCGGTGTTTAGGCCACGGTTCTGCGGCGCAACTTCTCAACCAGCGTGGTCCGATTCATGCCCAGAAGCTCGGCGGCGCGATTCTTGTTTCCGCCGGTTCGTTCGAGCGCTTGCCCGATCAATCGATCTTCGAGCTGGGTCAGCAGCATGCGCAGATCGACCCCGTGAGGAGGCAGATCGACGATTGCCTGTCCGAGCGACTTCACGTCTGTACGCAAACTGGCGGGCAGGTCGCACACTGTGACCCCGCGATCCTTGGCCGCGATGACTAGGTTGGCGACGACGGTTTCCAGTTGGCGGACGTTGCCCGGCCATGGAAATTCGCCGAGGTGAACCAGTACATCCGGCGGGAACGGCGGCGTCTCGCGGCCGCGGAACGCGTTGGCCGAGCGTCGGAAATGCTCGACGAGAATCGGGACGTCTTCCAGCCGTTCTCGAAGCGGCGGAATCTCGATCGGAATGATGTTGAGGCGGTAGTAGAGGTCCTCGATGAACGCGCCCTCGCGCACCGATTGTTGGAGGTTCTTCGTGGTGGCGGCGACGATGCGCACGTCGGTGCGGCTTCGGCTGGCCGGATCCCGCACCAGCCGCAGAAGTCCCACTTGAAGCTCGCGTGGAAGATTCGCGATCTCGTCGACAAACAAGGTGCCGTGTTCGGCCTCTTGCAGCTTGCCGATGCTGGATACCGAAGGGCCCTTGGCCGAGGTGTGCTGGCTGCCGAACATGTCGGTTGCGGTCAGCTTGGCGTCGCCCGCCGCCAAGCGGACGGCGACGAACGGTCCACTGCGGCGCGTGCCGCAGGCATGGATCAGACGCGCCACGACTTCCTTGCCCGTACCATCCTCGCCGCGGATGAGCACGCTGGCGTCAGAATGGGCAACCTGATCCACGCGTTCGAGCACGACGTGCATGGCCGGGTGTTCTCCGACCAGGGTCGCGCCGCTGGTTCGCAGGGGGGCGACGCCACGTCCACGCTCGGCCAAGGCACGCTCGATGACCTCGCCGCAAACCTCGTCGTGGAACGCCCGCGGGATGAAGTCCACGGCCCCCATTCGAAACGCCGAGACGATCTCTCTCACAGTACCCTGCGCGGCCCGAACCACGATCGGAATCGCGCTTTTTCGCGCGTGCGCGGAGGCGACAACGTTGCGGATGGTGTCGACGGGCAGCCCGAGCGAGACCATGCACAGCTCGAAAGGCTTGGACGAAAGTGCGTCCAGCGCACGCGTCACGGTTTCCGCGGCAACGTATTCGTAGCCAAGCGAGGCCACCACACGCGAGAGTGCTTCCCGGGTGGTTCTGTCGTCGTCGACAAGGAGAATCCGAATCTGCATTCTCCCGCAGGTAATCGGCGGAACGCTGCGCGCCCTGAAGCTCCGCTCATTGCTTCTTGGCGAAGAAACAGTCGCCCTGGCACGAACGACCTTCGGCCCTTTTCGCTCTCGGCGTGCTGGTCTTTTCGGCATGCCTGATCTGCGGTGTTTCACATGGGTGGCGGTCGCGCAGTCGCGGAGGCAGATTGTACTACCGGATTCGGCGTTTGCGCTTTGCTTTCCGCAAAGTGAGCGAATATCGCCAGGACTCGCGACGAACGCGCGGCGGTGGTTGTTGCTGGGTGTTGCTGGTTTTTGTTGTTGTCCCGGGGGTGAGCACCGTCGGAAAACCGACGAATCAATTCGAGCACAGTGAGCTAGCGAGGATGACGCCGAGCGAGCCCGCGGCCAGGCAGAGAATCACGGTGAGGCAAAAGTAGAGGCCCGCGGTTGCGTAGGCGCCCGACTGCAGGTATCGGCTGACGTCGTAGTTGAAGCTGGAGTAGGTGGTCAGTCCCCCGATGAATCCGGTCGTGAGTGTCAGCCGGAGTGCGGGCGGGATGGCTACGGTCCGCAACGAAAGCTGCATCACCAAGCCGATGAGGAAGCAGCCAACCACGTTGACCAGCAACGTGCCGTACGGAATCGCCTTGCCGAGCCGATCATATGCCCAGAGGCCAACCAGGTAGCGTGCGCCGGTTCCGAGGGCGCCAGCCATGCAAATCCAAAACAACTTAACCATCGTCTAGAAGCGAGGCCAACCATAGCACGGGTCTGCCGCACCGACCATAGGGTTTGGTTTTGTGTCAGCCAGAGGTTGACGTTAGGCTTTTCACAACTCAAAGTGCAGGCCTAGGCTGATGGCCATCGATCTTTCATCGCAAACGCTACAGTCGGTAAGCCGGGTTCGGGGGCGCTATCCCAACGCGCAAGCAGCGTTGATCCCGGTGCTTCACCTCGTTCAGGACGAGATTGGTCATCTTTCTGACGAGGCGATCGAGCACGTGGCCCGTCTGCTCGATTTGCCGGTGGCTCACGTCTTTGGTGTGGTGACCTTCTACACGATGTTCCGCCGGCATCCGCCTGCGCGGCATCGGTTACACGTGTGTAGCAACCTCGGCTGCGTGGCCCGCGCGGGGTACGACGCCCTCGATCACGTGCACAAGCGCCTGGGCATCCGTGCTGGACAAAGCACGGACGACGGCCTGTTCAGCCTCGACGAGGACGACGACCTCATCGGTTGCGCTCACGGTGCTTCGGTGGTGACCGACGGAACGCGCTACCGCGGCCTTGGCGCCCGGAACCTGGATGCGCTCATAGACGAGCTTCGCGGCAAGCCCGCTGCCGAGGCGACGGAAGGACCGGAGTTTACTCCCATTGATGCGCGCGCGGCTTTTCATTCCACGCCCGGTGAGAAAATCGTCACCCGCAACCTCGGTGTGCCCGACATTCGCAAGTTGTCGGTGTACCAGGCGCACGGCGGTTGGCAGCCCTTCAAGAAGGCGC
>PMLH01000177.1:0-208 GCA_003159055.1 Myxococcales bacterium | reverse complement strand
CGATCCGCATCTGCTGATCGAAGGAATCGCCGTGTCGGCGTACGCCCTCGGGTGCACGCACGCCTATCTCTTCATTCGCGGGGAGCTTGGCAGCGAAGCCAAGATTCTCCAAGCGGCGCTCGACGAAACGTACGCCGCGGGGCTGCTCGGGACAGAGCACGCCAGTGCGGCTGGGCCGTACAAACTCGACATCACCTTGCACCGGGGC
>PMLH01000460.1:217-7234 GCA_003159055.1 Myxococcales bacterium | reverse complement strand
CCGGCCGTAGCCAGAGCGCGGGAGGGAGAGAGAAACGTCGAATGGTTCCCATCAACCGCGTAGGCGGAGGCCGGCTTTGCCGGCCGTAGCCAGAGCGCGGGAGGGTTTGGGAACCCTCCCAGGGTTCCCATCTAGTCGAGCAGCAGGCCGGTGCGGCCGAAACGGATGCGCTTGTGCTCATCGATGGAAAGCCAGACCTGGCGCGCCACACCCATGACGTCTGCGATGGGCAGCACACCGAAGTGGCGCGAGTCGTGGGACGCGTCGCGATTATCTCCCAGCACGAACACCTGACCATTCGGCACGGCCAGCGACAGCGGCGCGTGCTGGCCGTCTTTGCGCCAAAGCACGGCGTAGCGGATGCCGTCGCCAGACTCGCGAAACGCGACGTGGTCGGCGAGCAATCGGTTGGCAGAAGCATCGCCCAGGTCGTGCAGCTCTTCGCGTACCAGCTCGACACCATTGACCGTGACCCGCGACCCGTCGATGTCCACTTTGTCCCCCGGCAATCCGATGATGCGTTTGACGAACATGGTGGTGCGGTCGTTGGGATAGATGAACACCGCAATGTCGCCGCGACGAATTTTCGGGCCACCCGGATGACCCACGCGCTTGTCAGCGAAGAATCGGTCACCCGGCATGATCCCGGGCAGCATGCTGGCGCTCGGCACCTTGAAGGTTTCGATCAGGCTGGTCTTGGTGACGTGGGCCGCGGGGCCCAGCACGAAGACGTGCCCGAAAAGAAACACGGCGAGGTAGACGGCGCCGCGATTCCACGGCCCCGGCACGAAACTGTCGCGCAGTCGGGCGGCCGAGCGATAGGCCGCTTTGACCGAGTAGATGTAGATCGCGCCTGTGCCGAGCATGCCAGCCAATATGAGCAGAAGCAACGTCGGCCGTGGACCGTGCACCGCCAGCCAAGCCGCCGACGGCAACAGCAAGGCCAGCGACAGTAGCAGCACTGCCCCGCGTGCAACTTCCCCGTTGTAGATTTGTCCCAAGCCCGGCAAAAGCAGGCTGGCAACGCTGGCGACCAGGGGACGGCGGGTCGTGCTCATGGCAGGCCTCCCAGGCTCGCCGTCGGTATCAGGGCCGAGAAGACGAAGCGAAAGAGATTCACGACCGCGAAGACGATGCCGACGTTGGCGAGGGCAATCTGAACCCAGCGCCGACCGAGCATGTCCTCCCAGCGCGCGATGCCCTTGGCGTCGGTGTCCAGGTTGCGCATCACCCGATCGGCAAAACCGTCTGGCACCGAGACAGCATCCGCCAGACCATCGGCGACCATACCGTCGAGAGCGAGGCACTCGGCGGCCAGACGCGAGCAGCCGGCACAGCCAAGAATGTGGGCTTGCTCGATCTCGCCCAGCCTTTCGCCGCAGACGATCTGCTCCTGAATCACGGTGCATGGGGAAGTCATGACGGGTCCTCCGAATTCACGAGCGCGGTCCGCAGCAGCGCCTTGCCGCGGAAGATGCGCGACTTGACCGTGCCGACGGCGCAACTTTCGATTTGCGCGATCTCTTCGATCGACAGTTCTTTCAAATAGGCAAGCAGCAAGGCGCTTCGCAGGGTCTCGGGCAAGGCCGCGAGCGCTCGATGGACGCGGCCTGCGCACTCCGACTTTTCGATTTGTTCCTGGGCCGATGAAGCATCCGCCGACGACATGCGACTTTCGTCTGCCTCGACGTGTTCCGCGCGTTCGCGTCCACGCGATCGTTCATTCAGTGCCAGGCGTTTGGCGATGGTGAACAACCAGGTGGAAAACGACGCCTTGCTCGCGTCGAAGCTAGACAAGCTGCGAAAGGCGCGCAGAAAAACCTCCTGCGCGATTTCTTCGGTCACCGCCTGCCCAAGGCCGAAGCCGCCCACGAAGCGAAACAGCGGCCGCTGGTAGCGGATCACCAACATGCGGAAGGCATTGCGATTGCCGCCCAGCACCTGGCGTATGAGGAAGCCATCATCCATCGGGTTGCTCGATCGTACCCGGAGTCATACCGTCCGGCCTCGCAAAGGTTCCCGAGTGCTCTGCGGCGTGAATCGGTCGTAAGTAGAATTGTGCTGGTTGCGCGCGATACTTGTTCGAGGCTGAGATCTCGGGCAGTGTTGATAGCCGTCCACTCGTTGGCATTAACCATTTGCAGTACAGGCATTGACCTGGCTGGAGCGAAAGTCGAGGCGATTCCATGCGAAGTGCAGCCATCGTTCTGTTTCTCGGTACTATCGTGGGAGCGTGTTCGCAATCGGGACCGTCCTCTCCGTTGGGATCAGGCGGCAGCAATGCCACGGGTGGCGCAGCCAGCGGCTCGGGTGGTGCCACCTCTTCAAGTGGGAGCGGCGGATCGGGAGGTAGCACGACAACCGTAGCAACCGGAGGCAGCGCTGCTGGGGGATCGCCGGGCACCGGCGGAACCGTCGCCGCGACGGGCGGCAAAGCCGCCGGCGGTTCCGGAGGCGGCGCGGGCGGCACTGCAGGAAGTGCAGGCGGACCTGGCTCGGGTGGGTCGCCCGGCGGCTCGGGTGGCGGCACCAATGCGGGCGGAACTACCACCAACACCGGCGGTGGTAGCGCGACTGGTGACGGTGGCGCGGGCGGCGGTGCAGGCGGATCGAAGGCCGGCGGTTCGAGCGGCGGTGGCGGCGCAGCGGGCGGCTCGGGCGGTGGCGGAGGCGCGACCGGCACCGGCGGCGGCACTGACAATGCCTACACGTGCAACACCGTGCTTGGCATCGATTCGACCAGCGAATGGTACACGGGTGGTTTTGAAAAGCAGGTCACCGATTCGAAGTGGCAACTCATCTACTACCACCCCGGCTATGTCGAAGACTGGGCCAAGTCGTCCGACGCTGTCTGGTCACAGGCCCCGACGTCGCCTTGCACGACGAGCTCGACCAACCCCGATCGTGTCATCTTCAACGTCTTCGGTGACACGTCGGACACGGCCTTCACAACCAGCGCCGCCTGGGTCACGGGTCTTTCCAGCGCAATCGACAACATGAAGAAGAAGTGGTCGAACCTGAAACGCGTCGATCTTCTCACCATGCCCCGCGGCCCCAACGATCAAAAGTGTTTCAGCAGCGACAACACCGTCGTGGCTTCCTACGTCGACGACGCCATCGCCAAAGTCGTCACGGCCTACCCAGGACTGGTTACCGCATCACCGAAGTTTTACGTGACCAATTGCAGCGACTTCGACTCGAGCAACCCACCGCACTTGTCTACGGCCGGCAAGACGAACATGGCCAAGGTATTCGGCGACTACTACAGCGCGAATCCATAGCCTGCCGCCAAAGGCGCGCAACGTAGCTCCGCACGCGCAGGCTGCCCCGACGCCTGCCCTTGCGGCTGGCCTTTTTCTTGCGAAACGTCCACCATGCGGCGGTGACTGCCCGACATATAAGTTTTACCGTGGCCCCAGACGACGCGGGGCTGCGCCTTGATCAATTGCTGGCCAAGCGCGTGCCCGAGCTGTCGCGGCGTACTGCTCGCAAGGTCCTGCTCATCGGCGGGGTTTTCGTGGAACGCGCGCGGGTCAAGATCGCGTCCAAGCTCACCCAACCGGGGCAGAAGGTGGATGTACACCTGGGCGGTGCGCTCGATACCGTGACCGCCGCCGAGAAGACGGCGCCGCCCGAGCTCGACATTCTGTTCGAGGACGAACACCTGCTGGTGGTGGACAAGCCGGCCAAGCTCGCCGTGGCCGCCACGCGCGAGAGTGACCGGCACAATCTTCTGCACTATCTGTCGCTGCGTCCGTCTTCGCCTCAGTTGCACCTGGTGCACAGGCTGGATCTCGGGACCAGCGGTCTTTTGGTCGTGGCGAAAACCGCCGAGGCCGCCCATCGGCTGTCCGAGCTCTTCCGCGTCCACGATCTGGAACGCGTCTACCGACTGGCGGTTATCGGCGACCTGCCAGGCGCAAGAACGGTGGACGAGCCGATCGGCGACCGACCCGCGCGCACGATCTTCAACCCGGTCGAGCAAAAGCCGGGCATGACCCTCGCAGAGGCACGCCTGGAGACGGGGCGAACCCATCAGATTCGCTTGCATGCGCTGACCATGGGGCACCCCGTGCTCGGCGACCGACGCTACGGACGGCCGACCGAGCACGATCCGCCTCGCCTGGCGCTGCACGCTCGCGTGCTCGGCTTTCGCCACCCGACCACCGATGAAACCATGCGCTTCGAGCGCGAGTGGCCCGCGGACCTGCAAGACTGGTGGCAAGGCACCGCGGAATGAAGAATGCAGACCACCCGGCGACTCGAACCTACGCAGGCGCCTGTGCCCTTCATTACCGGCGGGGCATCGGGAATCGGCGCCAGCTTGGGCCGCGCGCCGCTACAGCAGGTTGTCGCCCCACAGTTCGTCGAGAAAGGTTCGCCAGGGGAGGCACCGGATCGGTCCGCGTTTGGTTTCGATGGGGTCCTCGGAAACCAGGAACAACTGCAGCCAATGATTATGATGATAAACCCCGTGGCGAACCTGGCCCCCCTACCCGAGCAACGTCCGCAAAATCTCGTTCACGACTTTCGGGTTGGCTTTGCCGCCGGTTTCCTTCATCACGTTGCCGACGAAAAAGCCCATCAGCTTGGCGTTGCCGGCGCGGAAGCGAGCGACCTCGTCGGGGCTGCGGTCGACCACGCGCTTGCAGGCTTCTTCAATAACTGACGTGTCGGACACCACGGCCACCGATTCGGCGGCCACGATGTCGCTGGCGCGGCGCTTTTCTCGCCACATGCGAGCGAACACGTCTTTGCCCAGCTTGCCGGACAGGGTCCCCTTCTCAATCAGCTCGACCAACTCGGCCAGCGCGGCGGGCGGAACGGGAATGTCGCCGCCCATCAGCTTGCGCGGATCCTCGACCCGCCCGAGGACCTCATTGATCAGCCAATTGGCGATCTTCTTTGGCACGGCAGGCGCCGCGGCGAGGGCTTGGTCGAAATAGTCGCCGATGCTTCGTTCCGCAGTCAACACCGCAGCGTCTTGTGCCGACAGTCCTATGCCACCGTAGCGGGCATAGCGCGCCTCGGGCAATTCCGGCAAAGATTTGCGCGCTCTCTCTTGCCAAGCTTCGTCCACCACGACCGGCGGCAGATCCGGCTCGGGGAAGTAGCGGTAGTCGTGCGCTTGCTCTTTCGAACGCATTGATGCCGAGATGCCGCGGTCGGGATCCCACAGCCGAGTCTCTTGCACGATGGCCTCGCCGCGGTCGAGCAGCACCGCCTGCCGCGCAATCTCGTGCTCGATGGCGTCGCGCACGTTCTTGAACGAGTTGATGTTCTTCAGCTCGGCCTTGGTGCCGAGCTTGGTGGCACCGCGCGGGCGCAGCGACACGTTGGCGTCGCAGCGGAGCGAGCCTTCTTCCATGTTGCCGTCGCTGATGCCGAGGTATCGCACCAGCGTACGCACCGCGCGCAAGTACTCGGCCGCCTCATCGGCGGAGCGAATGTCGGGCTCGCTCACGATCTCGCACAGAGGAACCCCGGCGCGGTTGAAGTCGACGAAGCTGACCCCACTGGCATCGTGGATGTTCTTGCCGGCGTCGTCTTCCATGTGAATGCGCGTGAGATGCACCTGCCTGACTTCGCCGTTTAGGCGGAAGGTCACCGCGCCGCCTTCGCACAGCGGTTCGTCGTACTGCGAGATCTGAAATCCCTTGGGCAGATCAGGATAGAAGTAGTGTTTGCGCGAAAATCGACAGCGCGGCCTTATGTGGCAGCCGCATGCGAGCCCAAGCCGGACCGCCGCTTCGACCGCCGCACGATTGAGCACTGGAAGGGCGCCCGGCAGCCCCAGACAAACCGGGTCGGTGTGCTGGTTGGGCTCGCCGCCAAACGCGGCCGACGAGATGGAGAATATCTTGGTTTGGGTGGAAAGCTGAACGTGGACTTCCAACCCGATGACGGCTTCGTAGTTGTCCCTGCTCATGATGGCCTTATGCTGGATCCTGGGGCAAGCGGGTGTGCCATGGGGTGCGATCTTGGTACGCACCCGCGACGCGGAACACGGCCTCTTCGCCGAGCGCCGGCCCGATGGTTTGCAAACCGATGGGCAGCCCGGCACGCGTGAAACCGCAACACTGGGACAAGGCCGGCACGCCGGCCAGGGGCGGCGCGACGGTGTAGATGTCGGCCAGGTACATTTGCAGCGGGTCGGCCACTCGTTCGCCGATTTTGAACGCTGGCGTGGGCGAGGTCGGCGTAACCAGAACGTCGCACTGACTGAAAGCCGCGGTAAAATCGTCGGCGATCAGGCGGCGCACACGAAGGGCCTTGCCATAGTAGGCTTCGTAGTAGCCAGCCCGCAGAACGTAGGTGCCAAGCACGATGCGCCGCTTGGGCTCGGCGCCGAAACCCTCGCCGCGGGTCTTGGCGTAAAGCTCTTCCAGCGACGACGCGTCGGCGGTGCGATGGCCGTAGCGAACGCCGTCGTAACGAGCGAGGTTCGACGACGCCTCGGCGGTGCAAATCAGGTAATAGGTCGCAATCGCGTACTGCGTGTGGGGAAGCGAGACCGGCACCAGCTTGGCGCCGGCGCGGCCAAGCTCGTCGAGCGCGGCTTTCACCGCAGCCTCGATTTCCGGGTCCATCCCCGACTGGAAGTATTCCTTCGGTACACCGACGCGCATGCCAGCAAGGCCGGCCTTGCAAGCCTCGCGATAGCGCCCGACTGGCTGCGGAATCGACGTACTGTCCATTGGGTCGTGCCCGCCGATGACTTCGAGCAAGGCCGCCGCATCCTCGACGGTGCGACCAAACGGCCCCGGGTGATCCAGCGACGAAGCGAAAGCAATCACGCCGTAGCGAGAGACGCGACCGTAGGTCGGCTTGATCCCGACGATTCCACACAGCGAAGCCGGCTGGCGAATCGAGCCGCCGGTGTCGGTTCCGAGAGTGCCCGCGCATAGCGACGCCGCCACCGCCGCCGCCGACCCGCCGGACGACCCACCCGGCACGCGTTCCAAATCCCACGGATTGTGCACGGGGTGATACGCGCTGTTTTCGTTCGACGAGCCC
>PMLH01000460.1:0-187 GCA_003159055.1 Myxococcales bacterium | reverse complement strand
GTCGACTCGTAGGGCGGAATGAACCCCTTCAGGATCTTCGATCCCGCCGTGGTCTCGATCCCGCGCGTGACAAAGATGTCTTTCAATCCGACCGGCACGCCCGCGAGCGGCCCAACCGCATCGCCTGCGGCGACTTTCCTGTCGACCGCGTCGGCGGCTTTTTGCGCGCCCTCGGCATCGACCCGCA
>PMLH01000265.1 GCA_003159055.1 Myxococcales bacterium | reverse complement strand
GGAAGAATGTCGTCGCGCCGCTCGCGTAGAGGAGGCACGTCGATGCGAATCACGTTGAGGCGGTAGTAGAGATCTGGACGAAAACGTCCCTCGCGCAAACGATCCTCAAGCTGTTGATTGGTCGCAGCGATCAAACGGGCGTCGATGATTTCTTCGTGACTGGCGCCCAGCGCGCGCACGCGTCCGGATTCCAGGACTTGCAGCAGCTTGGCCTGGGCCTCGGTGGGAAGCTCGCCGATTTCGTCGAGGAATAGGGTCCCTCCCCGTGCTGACACGAGCAGTCCGTCACGATTCTCACGCGCGTCGGTGAACGCGCCCTTGCGCACGCCGAACAGCTCGCTCTCGACAAGGCTCGTGGGGATGGCGGCGCAATTGAGCTCGGTGAACGGTCCGACCTTACGCGGTCCCGACTGGTGGATGAGTCGGGCGAGAGCGCTCTTGCCGGTTCCCGTTTCGCCGGTCAAGAGCACCGTGGTGCTCGTCATCGCCGCTCGTCGGGCAATGTCGATGGCGGCTTTCATGGCCGGGCTGCAGGCCACGAGTCCGGCAGGCTCAATCTCCGGCCGGGTCACTCGAAGACGCGTGATTTCGCGCAACATCTTTCGCTCGCGCAAGGCTCGCTCGATGGCCAAATACACCACACCTATTTTGAAAGGCTTGGTGATGAAGTCACACGCGCCGGCGCGAACTGATTCCACCGCCAGGTCAATGCTGCCAAACGCCGTGATCAGCATGACCAGTTGTTGCGGCTTGACGGCGTGAATCTCCTTGAGCAGGTCGAGCCCACGCAGCTCGGGCATCTCTACATCTGCAATGACCAGGTTGAAGTCTTCGCGCCCGACCCGCGCCAGCGCCGAGTGGGGGGAAGTCTCCCCCTGCGCCAAGTAGCCGCGTTTGACCAGCATCTCGCACAGAAAATCGACAACGCCCCTGTCGTCATCGACGATCAGAATCCGCGCCGGGGTCGCGGCGGTCACGCGGATGCCTCCAGCGCGGGGCGACCATCTCCATGCCCGGGTAGCTCGATGGTGAATCGGCTGCCCTTTCCCGGTTCCGATTGGCAGGTGATGTGGCCGCCGTGCTCGATGACGATCATGCGCGCCGTGGCCAGGCCAAGACCCGTGCCGCCCAATTCGGGCTCCGTGGTGAAGAAAGGCTCGAACGCGCGCGTGCGGGTTTGCTCGTCCATGCCACGACCATCATCTTCGACGACGATGCGGACGCCGCCGACGCCGTGGTCTTCATGCTTCGCTGCCATGGCTTCGATCGACACGCGAATGTGTCCTCCCCTGGGTGTAGCGCGCAGGGCGTTATTGAGGAGATTGAGCACGACCTGTTGAATGCGGTCGCGGTCGCCGAAGATCTCCGGCACGGATCCCACAGACCGCAACGCGACCTCGACGCCTTTGCGCCGCGCCTGGTATTCGATGAGCTCCACCACGCTCCGCACAATGGGGCGCAGATCTTGCTCGGCGAGCTTGGGCGGCACGCGCCGGCTGAATCCCACCAGTTGCTCGACGATGCGTGCTACCCGCTCGCTTTGCTCGACGAGAATCTGGGCCTGGCGGCACACCTCCGCCGGGTCGTTGGGCGACTCGAGCAGGGCGTGGGCTCGCCCGCTCAGGATCTGGAGTGGGGAGCCAATTTCGTGGGCGAGGCCAGCCGCCAGTTGCCCGACCGTGACCAGCTTGTTCACGTGCAAGAGCCCCTGCTCCAACTCCCGACGCGCTTCCAGCTCCGTTTCCAGCCGCGCCCGTGCCTGGCGCAAGTCGCCGACCAAGGCATTGAACTCGCTCATGGCCATCCCGACCTCGTCGCGGGCGGGCTCAAGCGGCTCGATGGCCAATTCACCGGCGCGCAAAGTGCGCATCTTTGCGGTCATCGCGGCAAGCGGACGGCGAATCTGGACGTATCCCAGCGCAGAGGCAACCGCCCACAGGGCAGCAATGAGTCCCAGCAGCGACAAGGCGATGGACATGCGCGTGCGCACCATGTCCGATTGCTCTTCGGCAAGCCCCTTGATGACGACAACCGTTCCAAGCGCCTGGCCGTCGTCCGCCTGCAGGCGAAATGCAAAGATGGCGCGGGAAAGCACGTTGGTCCCTTCGATGCGAAAGGGCGGCACGGTCGAATTGGCCGCTTTGGCTGCGAACTCGCGCACGACGGACGCATTGCGATCGTCGCCGGACGCGGCAATGAGATGGTTCGCCGAATCGATCACGTAGACGTCCAGGGACAGCTCGACCTTCTCCATGGCCTCCAGGGTTTCACGAACATCGTCGATCTGATGATCGCGAAGCGCGTTCTGGATCGCCACCTTGATGGCGCTGCCAAGCAGGCGAACTTCTCGCTCCACGTGTGCGTCGAGATCCCCGCGCTCCTGGCGGACCTGGTAGAAGCCGTAGGCGCCCAGCACGACCACGCTGGTCAGCGCCACCGCGAGAGACAGCTTGGTGGACAGCCGCATGGATCGAGTGTGACGGCGGCGAACACGTGTGTCAATCGCGCACAGGTCCTCGGCCACGTGCGGTTCCGACCATCGGCCATCTTGAGGCGAAACAATTCCTCAACTCGCGTGCGTTTTCTGCTTTCGAGCCTAAGTCGCCAGGCCTCCTGTCCCCTGGCACGCGGCATGCTGATGGTTCGGTTGGCTCGGAGGTCTCATGTCAAGCATGTCGAACGCGCTGCTCACATCCTATCGCGATTTCGCCTCACTCTTGCTCGACGACGGCGTGCTCAATGATCCGTGGATCGAGGGCATGCCCCGCTTTCGCATGGAGCCCGTGGTGTTGAGCGGAAAGATGATGTCTGCGCTCTACCTTGCCGGCGAGACGATGGTCGCTCTGCACGACGAGGCCGCACGACTCTGTGCGAGCGATTCTCGTCTCGTCGAGGATTTCTTCGATTGGCCGGCGACCTATTGGGATATGTGGCTGGCGAGTCGCGGAGCCTGGCATGGTGTTGCGCGCGCCGACGTCTTCCGAACCCAAGCCGGGCCAATGGTGTGTGAGCTCAATTGTGACACGCCAAGTGGACAAGCCGAAGCCGTCGCCCTCGGGCGCGCCTTCACCGACGGTGGCATGAGCACACGTTGCCTCGATCCCAACCGTGCGCTCGCCGAACGCATCGGACAGCTCGTGGAAGAGGCTGTGGCCAAGACTGCCGCCCCAATTTTCGGCGCACCGGACGGCAACGCGGTTGACCGGCCCGCGGTCGGCGTTCTCTATCCTACCGAGCTTACCGAAGACCTCTGTGTGATCGAGCAGCACGTGCGCTGGTTTGCGGCCCGCGGCTTCCGCGTGGTGCTAGGATCGCCCTTCAATCTGCAACCCGATGGCAAGGGCGGCGTGGCGCTTTTCGGTGTTCCTTGCCCGGTGATTTACCGCCACTACAAGACCGATTGGTGGGGTGAGCGGCGTTCACCCTGGCGCGCGGCCAGACCTGTCCCCGACTGTGCTCCTATTGCCGGTCCGCTGACGCTCTTGTTGTCGGCCATTGCGCGCGGTCGATGCGCTGTCATCAATCCCTTCGGCGCCGTATTGGCACAGAACAAGCGAACCATGGCCCTCATGTGGGAGGAGATCTCGCGCTTTTCGAGCTCGGCCCAGGACGCAATTCGCCGCTATATTCCACTGACCTTGCGCCTCGAATCGCTTCCTTTGGCGCAGCTCAAACGCGAGCGCTGGCGTTGGGTGCTCAAGGCGGACTACGGCGCGGAGGGAGAGGAAGTGATCCTGGGCGCCGAAACGACGCAAGCGGAATGGTCGGAGGCGCTCGATCTGGCAGCGCCCAGGCGATGGGTCGTGCAACGCCGTTTCGAGGCCAGTCGCGACGAGGACGACAACATCTCAAATTACGGCGTCTACGTCGTGGGCGGGCGAGCTTGCGGGCTCTTCACGCGCCTCCAGCGTGGCTCGACCGACCGCCACGCGCTTTCCGCCGCCACCTTGGTGAGGTTGCCATGACCCGGGAGTCGGATGCGAGACAACCATCCTGGCGCGCGCTGCTTGCCAGCGGGTGTGTCCTGCGCGGGCCATGGCTGCCCTGGGAACACGCCTTCACCATCGCGAGCGGTGGCATCGTCCTCACGGGGTGCGCCGACGTGATGGCCGAGGAATGTCAGGTTTCTGGCTTGGCCAAGCAGCGCGAGCGAGGCTGGAGCGTAGGCAACGAGGACATGCCGCTGTTCCTCCCGAGCGCGACTGATATCGACGTCACGGGCACGGAAAGTTGGCGAAGACTCGTGTGGACCTTGCCGGACGCAATGGCGCCGACCTCCGCCCGCTGGGCTCCTTACTACGCCCGCACCTTGTTCCAAGTACTACAGAATCCACGAAGCGCGGACCTGCGCGCCTTTCTCCGTCCCATCGCCACGCCGAGCATGGCCCTTGCCCATCGGCGCGCAACAGCCCTGGCCTCCTTGTTCGCCGGGGCCGGTGGATGTCGCAACGACGTCGCCGTCGTGCTCGACGCGAGCGGCCCCGAATCCGTCGCTGCCGCCGCCGCTCTCGCCTATTGCCTGGAGCCGGTCTTCTTCTTCGACAATTGGCCGCACCCGGCCGGCGTCGTGCCCTCGCATCGAACCCTTGCATCGGCCCTCTACTACTCGCCCCACTTCGAGCGCATGCGCCTAAATCGCAACGGCAACGCCGCACCCGTGGTGGTCCTCGATCGCGCCAGGCTAGCGTCCTATACCGACGAGGTCGCCCGTTTCGACAACCGGTACGTTGCGCGCGTTCCATTTGCTGGGGCGTTGGCGGCCGCCGGCATCCACCACCTGCTCTACGTGACCGGCGAGGCGGCGAGTCCCATCGAGTCGGACGACCTCAACGAAGACTTCGTTGCGCTCGCAAAATCAGGCATCGCGGTACGCATGGTCGCCTTGGATGCCTTCATGCCCGAAGCGCACAAGGAGACCTTGTCGGAATTGGCCGACCCGCAAACGCAGTCCGCCCTCGAAGGGCTGAGCTTCGACGGGACGAGAGCAAGCAGCACTGCCAATGGCCCCCAGCTGCTCTTCGCAGGATCGCAAGTCATGCACTCCTCGTTTTGGTCCTGGTACGGCTGGCCCGATCAGAATGGCCAGCCCCCAAGAGCCTTGTCGGCGCAGGATCTTGCCGCAATCCCGCCGAGCCTTCTTCCCGACTGGGCCTATCGTCCGAGCGAGCGTCCCACGATGTTCTCGGGAGAGCCCTGCACAGACGAAGAGCGACCCGAACCGGAGGGCCACATGGGCGGAGGATTTGGCTTCTCCTTCGGCACCGGCCATGCAACTGGCTTCCGCAGCGGCAGCTTCGGGCGAGTCGGCGGCGGTCACCCGTCCGGCTGACTCTTTTCCACCATTGGACATGCATCGGGAGGCAACGACCCAACGGTCATATGCTCAACGACAGGCGCCGAGCAGCACGTCCACCGCACCCGAGCTTGACACCCCGATCAGATCTAGACTGCCGTCGCCGCTGACGTCAGCGGCGGCCAAGGTCAAATCGTTGACCGGGTAGTCGCTGTTGGCCGCGAGCGTACCGTCGCCGTTTCCCAGCAGCACGCTGATCGAGCCGATGCTGTAGGAACCTGGATCGGTCCTGTTCAATGTCATGACGTCGAGGTTGCCGTCGTGGTTGAAATCGCCGAGCGCACCCATGCGTGCATAGCTGCCCCCCGCATGGAAGTCCACCTTACCGCCAAACGTACCGTCGCCGTTTCCAAGCGACACGCCAACCGAGCCGTCGATGATGTTGCCGCTGACAACCACGATATCCAGATTGCCATCACCATCCAAGTCGGCGAGAGCCAGGGAGGCGAGAGCATCGACGACTGCGGAGTCCTGCCGGACGGCAAAGGTCCCGTCCCCGTTCCCGAGCAGCACCGCCGCGTAGATGACCCCGTATGCGGCGCTCGCATCGGCAGCCCCCTCCGTCAACACAACGATGTCCAGCTTGCCGTCGCGATTCAAGTCGCCTAGCGCAAGCTCGGTGGGGCTTATCCCTGCGGGATAGTCTGCGGCGGCGGCGAAGGTCCCGTCGCCTTTCCCAAGCCGCACGCTCACCATGCCGTCTTCGTGGTTCGTCATCACGATGTCCGGCTTGCCATCACCGTTCAGATCGCCCAGCTTGAGCGAGCACGGTTCGAAGCCGGTGGTGATGGGCACCCCGGTGGCGAATCCTCCATCGCCGTTGCCAAGCAGGACGGTCACGGTCGCTGGCGTGGCGCTCGCGCTCCAGTCGTGGCTCGCGGTAGCGATGTCCAGCTTTCCGTCCCCGTTCAAGTCCGCCAGGTCGATCGACGTTAGCGACCCCATGTGAGAGCTCGTTCCGATGGCATAGTCAGCCTTGGGCGCGAAGGTTCCATCCGCCGTTCCGAGCAGGACAGCCACCCCATCCGGGGCGTGGGCCATCACGATGTCCACCTTGCCATCGCCGTTCAAGTCAGCCGTCGCCATGGCGCTCGGATGCTGCTCTGCTGGCCAGTCGAGATGCCTGCTGGCAAAGGTCCCGTCACCATTCCCGAGCAGCACCCCTGCCGTTCTCTGATATTCGGTCAAGAACGCCAGCGCCACGTCCATCCTGCCGTCGCCGTTCATGTCGGCGATGACGGCGACGGCCGGGTCGCTGGCAGCCGGGACATTCCATTTCGCAACTAGGGTGCCGTCACCTTGCCCAAGCAGCACGGACATGGAATCTGAAGTGATCGCGAAGACGTCCGGCTTGCCATCCCTTGACAAGGATACTCAGCCCCTTGCTCCGGCTGCACGCCGTGATGACCAGAGCAACGGCAATCGCAAGACCGAATCTCCCGGCCGCCTTTCCAAGCATGGGTCCTCCTACGCAAACATCCTACGCGCGTATCTGTCGCAGGTGGCCGCTCTGCCCAGTCCCCCTGTGCCGGCCCATGATGACGAGCCGTGTTCGTTCCCCGTCCGTGGGCCTACTGGAGCAGGCTCGTGCACCAGGTGCGGTCGTCGCAGAATGGTACCGTTCCGTCGCTGGTCTGACAGCTCGAGCTGGAGACCTGCCCGACGTAGTACAGAAGCTGGCCATCGCGCATGTCGTCGACGCTGCCGAAATTCTTGTCGGCGCTGTTGAGGCCGATGTCGAAGCGCACGAGGGCGCCCGTCATAGGGACGCTGCCAGGCCACGGGAGCTGCGCTTCGATGGCGTAACCCGTCGCGGTCTTCATCTGCTTGTATTGCGAGGTCGACCACGCAGAATGCGTGATGGTGGTGGTGCCGTTGCTGGAGGTTGTCTTGACCAACACGGCAGGGCCTTCGGCCGGGATCGTGACGTGCAAGGCGTTGCTGTCGGATCCGGGCGATCCCTTGACGTCGCTGGTCGATGCGATGAACAGCTCGATCGAATCGCCTTGGTAGCACTTGTCGATGGCCTGGTTGGGGGCGACCGAATTGACGGACTGGACGCTGGCATCGAGAACATCGACGAACACGGCGACACCGGCGGATGACCAAGCCACCTTGACGGTGGCGTCTTCCGGCGGGGTGGCGTTGTTGACAATGACCTTGCCTGCGGCCTTCGCAGTCTCGGCGTTCAGGTGGAAAGCAGGGACGTCGCAGAACTCGTCACCCTTGCCGTCCAGGGTCTGAGTCACGACGAGGTTGGGAAGACTCGTACAGGGAGACGCGCTGAATGGGACGCCACAAGTCCGGGGCCCGCCGACAACTTGCCCCCCTCCGCCATCGATTGCCCCTGCTCCGCCGTCAGAGCTGGCCACGGCGGCATCGATGCCGGAGGGCAGCTCAGCGCACTCGGCGACGCCGCCGTAGACCCTGCAGGACCGCGAGGAGGCACAGACGCTTACCGTGCCAAAGCCAGTGCCATCGGGCTTGCAAGAAGCGATGCCGTTGCCCGAGCACATCGATTCGCCGGGCAGGCAGACCGCCATCTTGCACATGCCGGAACCGTCGCAGTAGCTTCCGGCGGCACAGGACTGCTGGGCCGAGCACTGCGTGCACACGCCGAGGCCGAAGTTGCAGAGCATTCCTTGGGGTGTACAGTCCTTGTCGGAATCGCAAGCAGCGCGACAAGCATTCTGCGCGCAGCGCTGGGTGGGGCTGCAGTCGGCATTCTTGGTGCACTCCGCGCACGTGCCCGACGGATCGCAGACCTTGCCTTGCCCGCAGTCGATCGAATTCTGGCACTTGACGGCATTCACGCACCGATTCGAGAGGCAGCTTTGCCCTGTCGGGCAATCGGCGGCCCTGGTACATTGCACGCAAAAGCCACGGTTGAGATCGCATACCAGATCGGTCGAACCGCAGTCCAAGCTGTCGTTGCAAGCCTTGGGCTGTACACACGCACCGCTGCGGCAGTTGCGACCGGATGGACACTCGACATCCGCCGTGCAGCCCGCTGCCACCGGGATGGCCGCGTCCATCGTGGCCCCACCCTGGCCACCGTCGAGCTGGGCCTGCGAGCCGCCAGCGGCGGAATCGAGACCGCTCCCCGACCCGCCACCCCCTGAAAGGCCACCGGCGGCATTGCCGCCGCTGGCCTTACCACCATCGGCGGAAGCGCCACCTTGTCCGCCACGGCCACCGGTGGCGGAACCTCCGGTGGCGGACGTACCCCCTGTTCCGCCCGAGATCTGACTCCGCGGGCTCGCCGCGCAGGCAGCCCCGGCTACTGCAACGGCACAGACCGCCGCGAGCATCAGGTTCCGGTTTCGAGAATGAGTTTGTCGAGAGTTCATGGGCTTCTCCGTAGTTGCAGGGTCAAACGCGGCGGCGATGCTACAACTCTGTCTGCCAGGCTGTCGATGGGGAATACGCCTGACCGGAGCAGGAGACCTTTCACCGACTGGTGCGTGAGCGTCTGCCCGTGCTGGCTACTCAGCCCCTCCGTCGAAAAGCACAGGCGTCATGCGGCCCTCCGGTAGTCGTGATGGAGCCCTCCGAGCACAGGACGATGGAAAGCGCACCGCCGCGAGGCCCCGGCAGTGCTGCTATCGACGAACCGATACGGCCTTCGCCGCTTATCGGCAGGCCGTTACCACTTCAGCGCGTCGACCAGCTTCGCCTCGTAGCGTTTACCCATCTCGACCGTGTCGTCGTGGCCGAAGTGCATGTGGTATTGCGTGTCCGCTGGATCGAGCTTGAGCCCCGAGGATGACACCACAAATGCGTTGGTAATCTGGCTGGGAAGTTGGTCGACGAGCGTGTTGTGTTGACTGCAGGCGCTGTCGGGCGGCAGCTCCCCCGCCAAGAACGGAACAGTGTCACCAAGGTTCAGGTCCGTTCGCAGATCGGTGACGAACTGCTTGACCGCCGCGGGCCAAGTGGATTGGCCGCAGTCTGATTCGCCCTGGTGGAAGAGAAGCCCCTCAATCACGGCGCCTAGCTGCTGTGCGCTCTTGGCGCGGCTGATGAACCATGTGTAGTTGCTGGTGCCCTTCTTCATGTCATTGATGGACTTTCCACTCAGCGCGCACGGCACCAGGAGGATGCTGTCACCGGCCGGGATCTTGTCGAGCAATGTCTTGGAGAACGAGTCGCCGGGACCGACTGCGCTGTTCCAGCATTCGTGCAGAGGCGGAGCCGCGTCGGCCCACTCATCCTTCTTTCGTCCGGTCGCCGAGCAATCGTCGAAACCGATCACCCTGATCCGTGGGCTGTTCTCCTTGTCGGAATCTTGCGCCTTGGCGTAACCGGCCATGTTCGACTGGCCGAGCAGCATGAACGCGTGGAGCTTCGCCCCTGTACTTGTGGTACCCCCGCCTCCGGTGGTGCCGCCCGCGCCGGTTCTGCCGCCTGGCCCCGTGCCGCCGCCTCCGGTGGTGCCGCCCGCGCCGGTTTTGCCGCCTGGCCCGGTACCGCCGCCGCCGGTGATCCCCCCCGCAGCAATGCCGCCGTCGCCCGTGTTTCCAGCGATTCCGGTGGCGCCGGCGGTTCCGGTGACACCGCCGTTGCCCATCTTGCCGCCGCTGCCGCCTCCGGTGGTGCCGCCGGCCGCGATGCCGCTGGTGCCACCGGTGGCAGTGCCGGTAGTGCCGCCGCTGCCAGTCTTTCCGCCGGTGCCTTGGCCGC
>PMLH01000180.1 GCA_003159055.1 Myxococcales bacterium | reverse complement strand
TGCCCTTCAAGGTATTGATTGTGTAAGTAGAGTTGGATTTCTTCTCCCGTCTTTCAGCCTTCTTCGCTAGTGAAACCGAGGTCAGCAGCAGAAGGAAAGCAACCACGAGACCAGCAAGTTTCATTTCGTATACTCCTTTGTTTGTTGAGTTAGACGTTTGGATTCATTGATACTCGTCCTGTCCGAAAATCTGTCGCGGCGGCTCAAGCGGCCTCACGCTGATAGAGGTTGAAGAGTCCACCGAGGCGCGAGTGACAGGCGACCTTGCCATCGGCCCCGTTGTCATTCGTTGCACCGACCTTCTGCTTGATGAGTTGTCCACCGATACCCTGGTGAAAACGCTCGGTGGCGCTGCGTCCGCTTGTTCATCGCGCACGCGATCATCGTGATGAAAAATTGGACCGTCGCCGGCAGCATTGGTCGCCACTTTGCTCGCTCAGAATCGCTGATTCAAGTTGTGTATCTCCGCGAATTCGTGCCAGAATTCTAGCGACGGCTTTCTGGATACTACCCGGGCCGATGCGGCTGGGCTCAAGTGCACCCGCCTTGCCTGTGAAGTCCGCTAGACCGCAATTACATCGGCTTCGTGGGTAGCGTCGAGGGCCAGTTGCAGATCCCTGTGCAAGTCGAGCAAGAGACGCTGGTCCAGGTCAGCTCGACCTGCGCGGGTGGCGTCGTTCAAGGTCCGCCTCAACTCAAGCAGCGAACTCAAGATGGCGCGAAGTTGGCCTGCAGCCCGTTCGGTTTCCGCGGGCCACCCCTCGGCAAGGCCACGCCTGCGTTCGCGTTCCAGTCGACGCATCTGGTCGGCAAGAGCTCCGATGGGAACGAGCAGTCGCCGGTGCACCGGATCGCCGTGGCGCAGACGGCGCGTGAGCTCGGCCACCAAACTGGCAATTGCTTCGCCGATGGAGGGAGCGCGCCGCCGACGCCTGCGCAGCCAGCCCCAACCCCCGAGTGCAACCAGCGGCCCGAGGGCGGCCAATGGGTATTCCCAGGGTGCACGCACCAGCACCGACAGGCGTGTGCCGACGCCACCCAATCGGGCGCTTTCCACCTGCACCTCTCCGGAGAGCGAACGCGCAAAGGCCGCCACGGTCAGCAGCCGCGCCTGCGCCAAGGCGAGGGTGCGTGGGGCCAGGCACGGCGATGGAACCTCTGCCTCGCGGCAGGCCGGCCCTGGAAGGCCCATCGCCACCATTCGATACTCGTGTTGTTCGGGATCTTGCCACACTACCCGCAATCCACCGGCTTCTGCATCGACAAGTCCGCCGGGCACGATGCGGTTGCCCATGCGGGTGTTGAGCCCATCCAACAGCGCACCGTCGTGGTGGGAGTGAACCGCTCCCTTGAGGGTGAGCTCGCCGCCTGGTTCGAGATCGAGTGGCTGCACCGCGAAGAGATCGAGCGGGAGCGATTCGGCCCGAGCCAAAGTAGGAAGCCCGACCAGCATTGCCAGCGCGACCGAGGTGGACCGCATGGCGTTCACTAGTGCAGAAGTCCCAGGCCCGAGGTGGTGAGGACCTGGGCCACGAGAAGCGGATCGCGAATTCCATTTCGATCCGAGATGAGCCCGCGCAAATCGTCTAGATGGCGAGCGTCCGTGGCCAGGCGGGGTACCTTCAAGGCCACCGCCGCCTTGCGCATGAGCTCTGCGCGTTCGGCCAGAAGGCTGCGGCCTCGCGCTTCCTCGATGGAGCCCATCCATTGCGCTGCCGCGAGCAGTGTCTCGCCTGCGGCAAAGCCCTGGGCCGTGGCCGCCACCGAGGCATCGATGGTCCGGGCACTGGCCAGATCCGAATTGGCGTAGCGTGCATGCACGCCCGCGGTTTGGCTGACATTGTCGGAGGCTAGGCGGTCCTTGTAGTGCAACTCGACGCTGGCGATGTCGCGGCTGCCGAGACCGCCCGGCAGGTCGAGCCCGAGCAGAATGACGTGCCGGTCATCGCGAGCAAAACCCGGGATGAAGAAGCGCATGCCGCCCTCCACGTCGCGCACGCGATCGCGGCGTATCTTGTCGCGGACTGCCACCTGCGCATCGACCGCGGTCTCTTGCTGCCGGACCTGGGCGCTTTCTGCCAAGCCAAGCTTGCGCGACCCATGGACGTCGACCAACCGCACGTCGGGGTTGAGGCGCACGCGCACCTCCACGGCTTGCGCCACCGGTAGCAGTCGGCTTTGCAACTCGGCGCCGAGTGCGGCAGTGATCGCGTCACTGTGGGGCAGGTAGTAGTAGCCTCCCGCCCCGCGTTCGGCGATGGCGGACATGAGCAGGCCGTCATGGGCCGCCCCGACACCGAACGCGCTGGTCTGCACGCCCGCTTGAAAAGCCTCGGCAGCATGACCGGCCAGCGCCGCCTGCCCGACAATGCCTTGATTGGGCTGTCCATCGGAGAGCAGCATCACCAAGCTCACCCATTCAGGTCCGAGGGCCTTGTGCCTTGCCTCGCGGTAGCCAAGCTCCAGGCCGTCGCCAAGGTTGGTCGAGCCCCGCGCGATGATGTGGCGTAGCGATTCGGCAATTTGTTGTCGGCGCGAACCCACGGCTCCGTCGGGCACCACGACCATCGCTGTGGTCTCGAAAGTGGTCAGCGAAAATCGATCTTGCGGGTGCAGTCGTGCAAGCAGCTCGGTCACGGCGGTTCGGGCATTCTCGAGGGGCTCGCCCGCCATGGATCCGCTCACATCCAGGACCACGTGTACCGACAGCGGTGGGCGCGGCCCGGGCGCTCTGTCCGAGGAGCGCAAGGTGATTCGCAATTGCACGGGGCCGCCCGCGGGTGGCAGCGCACTTCGTTCCAGGTCTGCGCGCAGATCGAGGGCATGGTCGCGTGGTGCGGGCATGTCGGGCGCGTAGTGAGAGCCGAAGTCTCCGACCAGCTGGCGGACCGACGGGGGGATCTCGTTGCGAGAGAGCGCCGATTCGAACCACGCCAAGTGTCCGCGCCCGGGACGGTAGGTGGTGGCGAATCGGCCGTTGGGATCGATGGTGGGCAGGGGAACGTCGGGATCCACCGACGGAGCGTAGGCTGCGCGAGCCGACCGCAGGCCCATCTGGCCCTGGACCCCGCGATGAACGGCACCAAAATTGGCAAGGCCCATCGTGCCCCGCCCTATGCCGCCGCCGCCCGCGCCAGTGCCAACCAGGCCATAGCCGCCGGCTCCGAAAGCTTGGCCGAGCTCATTGCCGACGAGTCCGCCCAGCAGGTCTTGAGCGTCTTTGCCCGCGTGGGTGTCACGCCCAAGGATCGACACGGGTTGCTCGGGCGGCCTTGCTCGAAGCGCGCCAAGAATGCCGGCATTTTTTGCGAGCGCGACTGCTTGCTCGCGGCTGCCCTTCCATTCGGGCCGTCCGCGAAGAGGGTATAGACCGAGCGACGGCGGTTTCTTTTCTTCAGCAGCGGCTGCGAAAGGTAGGTAGCGCGTGCGAATCAGCTCGCAGATTTCCGGGCTGATCGTCCGGTGGCCACTGGGTGGAACCAAGGCCAACGTGACTCCCATGACCACGAACACGCTGCACACCGCCAAGTAGATGCCGTGCTCTTGCCAGTGCCATTGGAAGTGCCGCTGAAGATCGATGGCCGAAAGATCCTCGGATGAACCCTGATCGCAAGCCTTGGACATGGGTGTTCTCCTTCCGTCCCCCAGATTTGCAGGGGACTCGCCGCGGGCCGCCGCGTACGAAAGACGCCGCTTGGCCGCCTATCCGGAGTGACAACCACAGCCAGCGTGAAGTTCCCGCGATTTTCGGGCGACGGGCTCCATAGGAACGCCCGTCCTCAAGAGAAGCCGTTCGTGATGTCGAGCAGCTCCACGGTGCTGTGATTGATTCCGCGAGCGATGCTCTGGACGATCGTTCTAGTAGTAGCTTTCCAAGGCGCCATCGTTGTCAAGATAAGAGCGGCTGTGTCACACTGCCGGCCATGCGTCGCTACGCATTACCCGCCTGCGCCTTCTTGGTCGCCTTCGCGACCACGTGGTGGCTGTCATCGACGCGCATGCTGTTCGAGCTCGACTGGGACAACGCTGCCCATCTATACCGTCTCTATGTGAACCAAAGGACAGGTGGTCCGTGGGGCGAGGGCTACACAGCCCATGTTGCGCTCTTACCCCTTTACAGCGTGGGCGTCCAGGTCGTCCGGCTTTTCGGCGGAAACGTGCTCGATGGGGTTCGCCTCGTCAACGGGTTTGGAGTCTCGCTCGCAACCGCACTCATCGCTCATCTGCTGCGGGCGCACCAGGTGCGAATCGTCCCGACGCTCCTCATCTGCATGATGTGGCTCACGGCCGCAAACACCGTATTCCTCATCCGCACCGTCGAGGACGATTGCGTCGGACTTGCGGTCCAGGCGGCCACGGCATGGGCCCTCTTTCAACCGAGCGCGCCCCGACTCGGCCGCGCGTTGCTTGCCGGGGCCGTGCTCGCGGCCGGCTGTCTTACCAACTATGCGTGCATTGTATGGTTGCCAGTTGTGCTTCTCTGGGCCGTGGTGGCGGAAACGCCGTCAGTCAAACTGCGGCTTGGTCGTCCATTGATCGCTATGGGTGCCTTCCTCTTGGTCGTGATCCTGTGGGGTGCCTGGACCGTGTACGTGACACGAAATTTCACTTGGCGGACCTACCTGGCAATGCTCGTCACGTCACCAAACGGGACCGTGGGGTCGCGAGCGAATCAATGGGATTTCATCGCCTACTTCGCAAGAAACCTGCCCCACCTGCTCATTCCGGCACCTGCGGGTAGACCGATGGTGGCCGAGCCCACACTCGCCAGGGCACTTATCTGGCTGGCCGCAATCGCGCTTACAACAGGTACGCTATGGCCATGGCGCCGCGGCCTGCGCCGGGTCACTCCGCTTGGTCGGGCGTTTAGCCTCGCGTGCCTTGCAGCGATTGTCTGCGGAATCCCGGCGGCCGTGAAAAATGACTGGACCATGCACGAGCGGCTCGACCATTTGCCCCTGCTGGGCGCTGTCCTTGCCGGGCTCGGAATCGCGCGCGCCCAGCAAATGCGGCACCTGGTTTCTCGCTGGCTCCTATCGGTGCTGGTCGCTGCGTGCCTCTTTTTCGACCTTCGCTCAATCGCTCTGACAACGCCTGACCGGTCCTGGCTTGCCACCTTCGCGCGATCGCGCAAAGAGAATTCCAACG
>PMLH01000105.1 GCA_003159055.1 Myxococcales bacterium | reverse complement strand
CTCGGAACGACTTGCCGGAGCCGTCGAACTCAAGGGTGCCAGTCTGATCCCAAACCGCTTTGGCGACCACCGTGACCTGACCCGCAGCGATTTCCCTTGCGAAGGTTCGCCGGAAACACTCGACGATATCGGCTTGCGGTTCGAACGCAATCACCCGCCCAGCCCCTCGCAGGAGCGCCAGCCGGGTGAACACACCCAGATGAGCGCCGCCGTCGATCACGATGTCGCCGCGGCGGATCACGACCGAGCCCCGTTCGTACACGTGCGCAGAGCCGGCGGACTGTTCTCGGATGACGGATTCGAGATCGTTCCGGTGCTCCGAGCTGCCCCAGAAGTAGCCGAGCGGCGTCGCGTAGAGACATCCGCATCCGCCTCCCGGGTCCGAGGCAGCAGGGTAGACGAGATGCTTTGGCGAGTACGGCGGGGGGGCCCAGCCATGCGGGGCTACTGGCTCGTGCGGCATCGCGCGCGTGCTCGGCGCGACGCCCACGCCCCCACAAAGCAGAGCCGTGGCGGCAATCACCACTATCCCTCCCAGGGCGAGGTATGCGATCCGCCGGTAGGTGCCTGACAAGCTCATCGATTCCCCCGGACTGGTTGGCTAATCATGGTGGGCTCCCGGTCGACCCATTGTAGGCCGCGGGTAGGTTGACCGCACCATCCAAGGCGTCAATCGCACGGTCGGTGCTCGCGCATTTCGAGCCCTCCTCGCCTGGATTCTTTGGCAGAGTAGGCGAAGCAACTCATGCCTCGCTGGCGTTACGGATCACTGGTTCTCCTCGGGCTGGCCGGTGCCGCTGGACGTGCCGCCGGTGCTGCTTGATGCGCCGGCTGCCCGAAGACGCGAGAGACTTCGCTAGTACGCCGTGCCGTTGATCACCAAGAGACTGGCCCCCCCGTCGCTTGCGGCTGTGCCGTTATCGGTGAAGGAACCCGAAATCGAGATGCCGCTGCGATAACCCGCCTCATTGCGCCAGACAGCGCCCGCGGCCAGAACGGTGTTGCCCGTGAAGCTGACCTGAGTGCCTCCGGCGACGCGGCCGACGGTCCTGAACTGGCCGGCAAGGGTGATCGTGCCCGAGGCGTTCGCGAAGGACGATTCCCAAATCATCGGGTCGGTCGCGGGGTCGGGCGAAGCTCCGGTGATGCCGGCGATGTTGGTGAACGTGACCCTGGGCAGATGGTTCGAGGTGTCATCGCACACGAGGGCGTTGTAGCCACCGACGAGGATGAGCTTGTTCTGGCTCATGTCGATTGCGGCGGTGGTCGTGGCGTCGCCTACGGTGAACGTGACGTTCTCGACGGTCAGGTCGGACAGCGCCTTGAGCGTTCCGCCCGACTTGGCGTTGGAAAGATTGATCGTGCCAGCGATCTTCTTGCCCGCGCCCATCGAAATCGTCTCGACACCGCTGCCGTTGAAGGTTGTCTCGGTGGCGGTGTAGACGTTGTTCTGGGTGAGGTTTTTCCTGACCTCGAAGCCGTATCCGCCGGAAAGGCTGTTGACGATGCCGTTGTTGACGAACGATCCGGTTACCACAACGCCGCTGTGCCAGCCCGCCTCGTTCTGCATCGTCGCGCCGGCATTGACCGCAAGGTCGCCTTCGAACGTCACCTGCGTGCCGCCGGCGGAGCGACCGACCGTCGTGAGCACGCCGTCGATGGTCATGGAAGCGGAGGAATTGGCGAAGCTGGACTCGTAGATTATCGCGCCGTCGGCGCAGTTGATGCCCGCGACGTTCGTGTACTTGATCCGCGGAACGTGGTTGGAGGTGTCATCGGTAACCAGGGCCGCAGAGCCGCCGGTCACGAAAAGCTTGAAGCCGTTCATGTCGAACGTGCCCTGGCTGGTCGTGTCGGACAGCGCAACTGTCACGTTCTCAAGGTACATGTCCGAGGTTGCCTTGATGGACTTCGCCGAGTTGGACACCACGATAGAACCCACGATTTTCTTGCTCGCACCGCAGGAAATCGTCTGATCCGTCCCGCCATTGAACGTGATACTCGGCCCCTCGTAGGTGCCGTTCTGGGTGAAGCTCTTCTTCACTTCCAGCAGCACGCCCGCGGCGCTGTTCTTGATCGTCCCGCCGTTCGCGCAATTGCCCATGACGACGATGCGACTGTTCCAACCCGGCTCGTTCGTTAGCGTCCCGCCGGCTTCGATCGTCAGGTTGCCGTTGACCGTGGTCGGCGTCGAGGCGTAGGGGGCGCTCCTGCCAACATTTTGCAGCGAGCCACCCGCCTTGATCGTGAGATTGTTGCAGGGGGCTTCGGCAGCAATGATGACCGGCCCGTTGATCTCGACGTCGCTCGTGGCCGTCGGAACAAGCTTCTCGACCCAGGTCGACGTATCCGACCAAGTGCCGCCACTGATGGTCGAGTGAATGACGGTCGGGCAGGGGGTCGCGCCACCGCAGCTGGGAGGCACGCCGCCGTCGAGGATGGTTCCGGCCGCGCCCGCAGCGCCACCCACGCCGCCTCCTCCAAGCCCGGCCGCGCCTCCAAGCCCGGCGCCGTCTCGGCCACCGCCCAAAACGGTCACGTCGGCGCCGCCATCGCGGTTTCCGCTCGAACCCGTCGCGTCGGTCGGCACCAACGATAACTGGTCGATGATCACGGAATTCGTGCCGATGCACGTGTAGTTGACCATCGTGATGCGGATCTTGTCGAAGGTGACCGGCGTGGAAATGACGGCGCCGCCGCTATCGAGCAGCGGACTCAAAGGCAGCGTCTGAAAGCCGTTGTTTGCAATGGCGTGCCAGCTCGCAGTTCGTTGCATTATGTAGGTCCCGGTTGCGGCCGCGCGATAGTACTGAATGTCCGCGACGACAGCGCCGCCACTCAGCAGATCCACCTGCAGGCCCGGCCAGTTATAGGTTGTCATGTCCGAGTCGAGCGCCAGATACAGCTGAAGGGCGTACGCAGCAGAGCTGACGGATCCCGGAAGCTGAAAATCACGCGAGGTGTACTCCACGGGGCAAGCCATCAGCGTTGTGCCGGTGGCCGTCGTGCGCAAAGCGACGCCTGAATCGTAGGGCGAAACGATCTCCTCGAATGTCATTGTTGGGTTGCTGTTGACCGCTGCGGGAGTCCAATTCGCAAGGTCACCGGCAACAACAGGATCGAGCACGATCGGCCCGTATGTGCCGGACGGACCGTCCGATGCGGTCGCGTCGGCACCGCTGCCACCGTCTCGTTTGCCGCCCAGCGTTCCGCCATCAGCTACAACCCCCAGATGATCCGGCAAAACCTTATAGTAGATGCGTGCGGTCACGCGAACCGGGGCGACGCCCGCGCCGCCCGTGACTTTGATGTGATACGACGTTGAATTGTCGCCTGGCTCGTTCTTGGCAGCTTGGTTCACGTAGGAATACCAGTACTTGAANNTCCCTTCGTGTTCTCTTCGGGATGAAAGACGCTGGCAGGCGTTTCCTTCATGGCCTGCGGGAAGATTCCCCAACCAGTTCCGAACTCCACCACCGGGGCGGGCTGAACGTCGCCCATCGCGGCGGTTTCGTCGACCCAGCGAAGCTCGAGC
>PMLH01000004.1 GCA_003159055.1 Myxococcales bacterium | reverse complement strand
CATCTTCCAAGGCTTGGCCATCGCCCTCATGGCCGGCCAAGTGGCGGCAACCTTGCTGTCTCGACTGGCCGTCCCCCTGCTCTACTACGTACTGGCTCGCCGCGGTCGCGCGGCCGAGCTTCAACGAGAAGGCGCACGCACCACGCCCACCGAACTAGCCACCATCATCCCCTTGTCTCGAACCGGGAGTACCCCATGACCATCGATCGTATCGTCTTCGCAGTTGCTGGGACCCTCGTTCTCTTGAGCGTCGTGCTCACCCTCGCCCTCAGCCCGTGGTTCCTAGCCATCGCCGCGTTCGTCGGCACCAACATGCTCCAAAGCGCGTTCACCAAGTTCTGTCCCCTGGCCGTCATCCTTCGGCGGGCGGGAGTGTCCGACTAGGCGAATCCAATCCCCGAAGCAAGGCTCTAACCATGCGAGATGTCCACGACGACCACCGCGAAGACTGACCCTGGAGAAGGCGAGCACCTTTCCATCCTGGTGGGCGCACCGGATCCGCTCCTGCGCGAGGGGCTAGCCTCGGCCTTGCGACTGCAGGGCCACGAGGTCCTAGAAGCAGGTGATGCCCAGGGCATGCGCCACCGGCTGGACGAGAACACCGAACGCACGGGAAGGCCACTCGACCTAATCTTGTGCGGAGGTTTGTTCGCGGAAAAGGAAGATGTCGAGCTGGCCCAGCGCATGACCTCGCCAGGGGTCACACGCGCGCTGGTCTTGATTCTGTCAGACGGCTTTCTGTCCACCGCCGCCCGAGCCCAGCGCCTGGGCGCCACTGCGGTTATGGACGAACTACCGGCCGAGACGAATCTGTGGGAGATTTTGAGGAAGGCGGCACGCGACGCGGACGCCTGAGCAGAAGTCGATAACGAGCATCTGTAGGCAGTTCATCATCACGCTAGAAGGCGCGTCCATCGTGCAGGCGTGGACTTGCGCGGACGACATTCCAAGACCCAAGCCAGAGAATCCGACCAATGCGAAGCGATTTCATCGCATGGCAAGCGACGCGGATAGCTAGCCCGGGCACAGGTTCGAACTTGGGGATCGACCGTCGTCCCCCATGGGCCACCCGCCATTTCATTCTCGTCCGTATCCTTTTCGCGTCTGCCATCGTCTCTGCGGCTGAACGCAAACCAAAGGAGCCCGACCATGCCTCTCGATCTATCTGACCCCCTGTCGCCCAAAGAAGAATCCCTTGCAGGTCTCGCCGCTTCCATCGCTGCCGGCTGCCGGCCTTGCACCAGCCACTGGCTCAACCAGGCGCGTTCCAAGGGCGCGTGCGAGCGTGGGATCCGTCTCGCCATTGAGACTGGTCTGTCCATCCGCACCAGCGCAACCGCTGCCATGGCTGAATTCGCTGCCTCGATCCAGGGTGCCACACCTACCATCGACAAGGAATTCCGGTCGCAGCGAACCGGACTGATCGAAATCATGGCCTGCGGGGCGGCCCTCACGGTCCGCAGTGCCACGGATCTCGAACATCGAATCGACCTTGCACGAGGGCTCGGCCAAAGCACCGCGCAAATCAGCGCGGCCTTCGCAATCGCCAACGCGGTATGCGCTGGCGCAAACAACGAAGTCGACAATGTGATCCTCCGGGCCGGGCTGGACACAAAGACTGCGAAGACAGCGAAGACTACATGTTGCGAGACGCCGTCCACGGATGCCCCGGCGCCCCAGACCGCCTGCAACTGCCATGAGAGGCGAACGTGAGCGTGTGAACGTGAGCGTGTCCGTGAGCGTCGCGAAAATTGTCGATCAGGGCTATCCTTTGCGTTCGAGCCCAGCCCCCATGCGCAAATTCCTGCCCGTTCATTTGTCATCGCCGCTGGAGAGTGCTCTCGATCAACACCGAGCTCGACTTCTCCGCTATGTGGTCAGCATTATCCGCGACCGGGGAGATGCCGAGGATTTGCTGCAGGAAATCCTGCTGCGTGCGCACCGAGGTTTCGCCAACCTGCGCGCTGGCGAGGCCGTGACGACTTGGCTGTTCCGCATCGCAACCCACGCCTGCGTCGATCATTTTCGGCAGCGCGCTCGGCAGCCTGCCATCGACGCCGACGCCGATCCCGACGTGCTAGCCCCTTCAGACGCCGCGACTTCTACCCTGCAAGCAACCATCGAACGGCGGGAGATGTCCGCGTGTGTGCAGCGCCTTCTCGAAGCACTGCCGGACGACTATTGCTCGGTGCTGATGCTCATCGAACTCGAAGGTCTGAGCGGGCTAGAGACCGCGGGCCTGCTCGGCGTGCCCCTAACCACCGTGAAGATGCGCCTGCACCGCGCCCGCCGGATGCTTCAGACCGCTCTGGAGGAGGGTTGTTCCTTCGGCTGCGACGAGCGTGGCGTAATCGTGTGTGAGCCGAAGAACTAGCACCATGATCCAGATAACCCAATTGCGTACGACCCTTCTCGTTGGGCTGGCGGCCTCGTTCGGCGTCGGGTGGGTTGCCTTGTTCGCCTTCTGGCCACTGGGCAGCCTGCGTATCGTAAGTCCGCGCTGGTCGGAGGCGACCATCTTTCTGTGGGATGCTGCCCTGTCGTTACTATTCTTCCTCCAGCACAGTGGGATGGCTCGCACCAAGGTGCGCACCCGCGTCGCCGTGGTCACTACGCCCATCTACCAGCCCGCGATCTACGCTATTTCATCAGGCATCGTCCTCGTAACCGTCCTTTTGCTCTGGCAGCCCTCGGCGATCCACCTCTTTGCCCTTGCTCGACCGTGGCGGTACGTCGCGCAGGGATTCTCCATCGCTTCGCTGCTCCTATTCGTCTGGGCCTTCCGATCGCTGCGAGCGTTCGATCCCTTGGGTCTCAGCCCATTGATCGGCCACCTACGTTCAAAGCCCTTTCGCTCGTGTGCGTTCGCTGCCACGGGCGCGTATCGCCTCGTGCGCCACCCACTCTATCTCGCTGCCATCGTGCTGCTTTGGTCCTGTCCCGACGTCAACGCCGATCGGCTGCTCTTCAATGGGCTGTGGACGGCGTGGATCGTGGCCGCCACGTTCCTCGAAGAAGTCGACCTCATAGCCGAATTCGGCGACACCTATCGTTTCTATCGTCGATCTGTCCCCATGCTCATCCCCCTGACAAGGACGCGTTCAGGACGGCATGAGGAAGAGGAGCAGCTTCCCTCGTGATCGTGACTGGCCTAGCGGCGTCGATTCCTGTCGTTCGGCGGCCGACATCAGATCGATTGAGGTTGGACTATGCTCAAGACGCTTGAAGTGGGATCATTGCACTAGATGCCGAGTTGGAAACCAACAGGTTTGGGTGTTCACCCGAGTCTAGCCTACGCACATCAACATGAGACCGGTCCAAGTTTTTTTGGTCGGGCTGTAGACCCGGATTTCCTCATCGGTCGTGTAAAATCCTACTCGTGGAAGGCAGCCTCATCCGACTGGCAGGAGTGGCAGCGAAAGTGGGCCACTACGGCATCGACTCCGAGGAGGTACGCCGATTGACCATCGACCCGCTCGTGAAATTATCGGGAACGCCGTCATCTCTCCCCCTGCTCAACCATGCACGTCATGCTGTGGCCTCAAGGCGAAAGACTATGATCGTTGCCCACGAGCAGGCGCTGTTACTCATACAACATCTGGTCGTACTCGAAGGGGGTGAGGGCAATGAATGTCCCGGAGACTCTGAGATCGCATTGTGGCTTGCATGCGCGGGCGAGTTCTTGGGCCGCTGGAAAGAAAGCGGGCCGCCGATCTCTACCCAGGAAGAGGTGATCGCCAGCCTCAGTCAGGCATCCAGGTTCAACAATGACTTCGACAAAGCTAGAACCCTAGTCCGCTCGCGACAGCTCTTCTCTTCTGGCCCAAGCCAAGGGGAACTTGCAGAACTGGATGCCTGGCAAGCCCTGGTCGAGGACGCATTTGATGGTCCCTACGATAGATTCTTCGAGAGCTGTTTGGGAGCGATGTTCATCCTGTCAAGCGTTTGGGGCGATGATTCCGGCGATTTTCCAAACCCTGTTGTCCATGTCCCCAACTTCCTAGCCCAGTCGAGTGTTCCGGTTGAACAGTTTGTCGACATGCTGAGGCCAATGGCAAGCACCAGGGACGAGCTACGCACCATAATCAGGGGCAGACTCAAAGACGGCTTGCCCCACGCACCGACGGCGCTTCTTTACCAGCCTTTTGTGGAAGTTGAGCCAATGGTTTTTGTCGCAATCTCACCGATGCCGACGAGCATCGGCTGCTGCAGGCCGCGCGAGGCGGCGACCGCAAAGCCGTGCGCGAGGCGCTACAAGGGGGTGCTGCCGTTCGGACGTGACGGACTGAAAAGCCGTCGAGCTGGAAACCCTGGGAGGGTTTCCAGAGCCAACGAGCACAACACCAAGATGCCGCATCCAGCGTTTGGCGGACAGACGCCTGACGAGACGTTCTTTGCGACCGGC
Organism: Myxococcales bacterium; assembly: GCA_003159055.1. The sequence goes on along the minus strand of PMLH01000004.1, from coordinate 1,268 downwards.
TCCAACTTGCCCGAGGATCTCGCCTTGGCAAAGAGCAATGCACGGGCCGCGCGCCTGGCCGCGAATCGTGCGGCGTCTTGCGAGCGCTGCCTCGAGCAGGAAGCCTATCCTCCTGAAGGCGCACTTTCGCCCTAATTTTCAAGAGTGGCGCAGTTGCGAACAAGAGGTGCAAAATGTCCTTGTTCGCAGCAGGGCTACTCCGAAGAGTGCAGCAGCATACGCGCCCAGGAGACGAATATAGCATTCCGGATGAAAAGACCTTCCCAGAAGGCCCGACCTAGTGTTCAATCGGCAGCCTAGCCTATCAAAAGGGGTCTGCCATGAACAGTCGGAATACTGAGCGCTCCCACGCCACCGTGCCAGAGGAGAACAGGTCAACGAAAATCAGTCGCTCCTCATTGCCAAGGGCCAACGGCGGCCAACCGCACGTCGTTGTCATCGGGGCCGGCATGGCTGGGTTGATGTCGGCTCACACTGCCTTGCGGAGGGCACCCGACAGTCGTGTGACGATTGTGGAGCCGCGCCCGGACCACATGCTTCAAGCAGCTCTGCCATTGTGTGCGGTAGGGCAATTGGCGGAAGCGAAGATTACCCGTCCCACCCAAAGTCTTGTCCCCCGCAAGGCCGCACTATTGAGGGACAGCGTCGTCGAGGTCGATCCGGTTTGCAAATCGGTAAAGCTGGCAGGTGGCGAGAAGTTGTCCTATGATATCCTGATCCCGGCTTCAGGCATCCATCCGGATTACACACAAATCGATGGTTTGGCGGACGCCATGCGCGAGGATGACAGCCTCAGCAGTGTGTACGAACCGAAAACACTGGGGAGAATCCGGGCGATGCTCGACAGGCCGGTATCCGGCAATTATGTATTTGTTCGCCCCAACGCCATGTTCAAATGTGCCGGGGCCATCTTCAAGATTGCCAATCTGATCGACAGTGTCCTGCGTGCCAAGAGAGCAAGGCACAACGTCAATATCAAGATCTACCTCGGCAATTCAGTCCTTTTCCCGGTGCCTGCCTACCAAGCCAGGCTGGAAGGCATTCTGAGGTCCAACGGAATCGAAGTGTTCTGCCATAGGGACCTCGTGCGAGTCAATCACGCCAGAAAAGCCCTTGTCTTCGCCAACCGGGACACGGGCGGGACGGAAGAGATCGAGTACGCCATGGGGCACATGGTGCCGCCGATGAAGCCTTCGCCGTGGCTCGATGAAAATCCCATCGCGGCAAATGAGGGCTTTCGTGGGTTTGTTCCCGCGAATCAGTATGGG
>PMLH01000136.1 GCA_003159055.1 Myxococcales bacterium | reverse complement strand
CCTCGATGCTGTACTCGGTGTAGGATCGTCCGCTGATCCGGCTCGGTTCATCGGCGAAGAGGTTGTTACGCAGAAGGTAAGCCTCGACCTCGGACGCGTTTTCCACCGGTGCATTGAAGAGCAGCAACACCTTGTTTTCCGCATTGATCGCGCCGTACAGGTTCAGAAGGAACATGCGCAGAATCTCAAGTTTTTGCGACTGGTTCCTGATTTTCGGGTTCACCCAGATCGACGTNNCTTGGCTTCGGTCTTGCCCCAGGTCTCGAAGATCAGGATTCCCCGGTCGATCTTCGACGGCGTCGAGTACTTCTGCACCGAGAACTTGGAGAACGACTGCTGCAATCCGGCGTCGGCGAGACGGCGAGAGATCCATTCTAGGGCAAGGTATGGCATCTCGGCCACGGCGGTGATGAGAGGCTTCCGGCCGCCGAGATCCTTGAAGAAGGCGACCGCGTCTGCATAGTCGCTCTCTGGTCTCACGATCCCAACCAGGCGCACGCCGCCTCGGCCGAGGGACATCACCCGGCACAGTTCGATCTCGCGGCCGTATTCGAACTTCAACTCCAGCACCCGCTCGCGAATCCAGTCGTCGCCAGCAATGGCCACGTCCAGTTCGCCGATGCCCAACTGCGTGGCGAACTCCTGGGGGCGACCGTCCCAGCCATACAGAAAGCCGACCGTCGTGAATTTGCTCGGGCCGCCCGACTGGTAGCCGGAGGTGCGAAAGCCGGCTTGCTCCAGAAGCTGCACGAGGTTTCCGCCCCGGTTCGGGTCAGCAAGTGAACCGGCGGGCATCCCGATGCGAAGAATTTCGTCAGTCATAGAGGTGGGCATCCTGCCTAGAAAAGAAACGCCTGTCACCCCTCGTTTTTCGTCTGCCCACCATCGCGGGACGACCCTCCCAGGGTTTCCATGTCAACCTAGAGAGTCTTACGCGCTACTGCTAAACTGGCTCCGTGCGCTCATACTTTCTCGCAAGTATTGCTGCCCTGCTGGTGGCGCTCCCAGGATGCGGCGGAGACGACGTCGACTTCTTTCAACCGGTGGCGCAAGATCCGGGCTTTCCCGGAACAGCCGGTGATTCCACCGCCTACCAGAGCCTCTTCAGCTACGAGCCCGATCCAAGCTGCGCTCCCAGCGTGCCGCGCGTGCTTGACCGCAAAACCGAAATCCGCATCTTTCGCGGCAACGGCATCACCATGGATATGACAGCCCGCTTCGTCGCAGGCCTCAAGCGCTACTACGACTACTACGGCGTCACGGTTTTCACCCGCCACGACGTCATCCAGGTCCCGCTCGATCACGCGCTGGTGTTGAATAGCCCCGCCATCGCGGATTGGATGCGCAAGAACACCAGCGAGGATCCCAACTGCGTGTCAGGGACCGCATGCGAGCAGGCGATGGGCGCGGCGATGTTCTACAACGTGAAGGAGTTCTTCCACGCCTACTCCGAGCCTCCACAGAACGTCATTAATGTCGTCTTGCTAAGGCGGGTGGTGGCCCTGGAAGCAGACCAAAGCGAGGCAGAAGAGGCCTGGGGCGTTGCTGGCCTCGGATTGTCGCAGGAGTTGCTCAACTCGGTTTCCGGATCGGACCTTGGCACGACGTCGCTGGCGGACGTCCTCGACGAAACCAACTTTTCGCCCACGATCTTCATCGGGGTCAACCTGGTCGACTTCGTCCTGCCCACACCCGACATGGTGATTGCCCACGAGTTCGGCCACGCCTACGGCCTGGAGCACGTGAGCTCAGACACCACCAACCTGATGTATCCAAGCGTGAACAGATGCAACCAGTCGCTCAACCTGAGCCAGCTTTCCACTATCGAAAAGGCGACGGCCAAGTACGGCAACAGCCTGCTTGCCACGCACGACGATCCGCTTGCGTTTCTTTCGTTCGAAGACCGCGCGGCCGAGATCCTCGACATCGTGAGGCAGCGAGTCCGACAGCAGAGCTCGAACGTGGAGGCCAATCCGTGAAGTCATCGTTGCTGCTTGTCGCATTTGCTCCTCTCGTGTTGGCGGGAGCGGCCCATGGCCAGCCCGAAGCGTCCAGTCCGCCAACGAGCACGGGCGCCCCTTTGCCCGCTCCCGCGCTGCCTCCGCCGGCCGTCCAAACACCAGCGCCCTACGCCTATCCGCCGGGCTATGGATATCCGCCACCAGGCTACGCGTACCCGCCCGCCTATCCGCAGTATCCTCAGACGAGTCCGCAGTATCCCCAGGGCTACCCGGCAATGGCCCCGAGCCCTTACCAAACGCCGACCTTGAGAGCGGATGAGCCCCCTTGGCAGGGCCCGGTTGGCTGGTTTCGCCTCGGTGCAAGCCTCGGCATACTCCCTGTCGCCGGCAGCATGAAGTACAAGCTGGTTTACCGCGGCGGGCCGCTTGAGGCATACACCGAATCACCAGCGCCAAGTGCCGCTGTTTCGGTCTTTGCGGAATTCCAGCCGATACGTTTTCTTTTCCTGGGTGTCTCGGTTCAGTACATCGCCACTGTCAAGTGGTCGCACAGTCAGATCTTCTCCTCGGGCACCGAAATGTACGGTGGTTCGGGTTACGAGCTCGACTTTCTGCCTCGCCTCGGACTGGCGATCCCGCTCACTCCCAGGGTGCGAGTGCTCGTCTCAGGCGCGCCTGGCTATTCGAGGGTTGATGCCTCGGACATCAAGGGCGGTTTCGCGAAGCTAGGCACCCTGACGGGCTTCGTCGTCCAGGGTGACATCGGGGCGATTGTCTCTTTCACGCAGCACGGCTTCGCGCAGGGCGGCGTGACGAGCCAATGGGGCTTTCAGGACAATACGGTAACCAGCACGACCACGGGTCAGAACGCGACCGCGGAGCTGCGCTCCACCTATGTTGGATTCCACGCAGGCATCGGCTACTGGTTCTAGACCAAGAACATGGCAAGCGTTCCGGATCCATTGCTGCGCGACGGACTTGAGGCACTCGCTAGCGTGTTGCCACGAGGTTATTCCGTTGCCCTGTCGAGCCTGAAACAGACGCATCTCAAAGGCGACACGTGGATCGTCATCCACCACAAGGCCAAGCAAAACGCTTTGTGCCAGGTGTTTGCTCGTCGTCGCGTCGAGCCGCGCGACTTGGGACCGATTGCCGCCCATGCGGCGCGCACGCCCCACCCTGCGCTCTTGGTTTCGCCCTACCTTTCTGCTGCGGTCCGCGAGCGATTGCGCGGTTTCGGCATTGGCTGTTGGGACTTGGCCGGCAACGCACAAATCGCCATTGACGACATCGATCTGTGCGTCGAGCGAAACACCACCGCGAACCCGAGCAAGGGCGGTGAACGAGGAACGCGTTCTCTCTGCGGCGAAATGGCCGGCCGTGTGACTCGCGTGCTTGTCGATCTGCGGCCGCCCTATCCCTTGGCGGAGCTGGCTCGGCAGGCGCGGGTGGAGGTCAGCTGTGCCTCGCGCGTCGTCGCGTACCTTGCTGAATCGCGCTTGCTCCAGCGCGAGCCGCGGGAACAGCTCGAGAACGTCGACTGGCAGGAGATCTTGCGCCGCTGGTCCTTGGACGCGCCCTTGCAATCGCGGGGCGAAACCACGTGCTTTGTCGCCAGTCGCGGCCTTCCGGACCTACTTGCACGGCTTGGCCCGAGCGGATTTCTGCACGCTCTCACCGGCGAGTTGGCGTTCGCACACGTCGCGGCACAGCCGACACCACACCAGATGGTCATCTACGTCGACGACACGCCCGCAGCCGCAAGGCAGTTCGGCCTTCATCCAGCCGAAGACGACGCCAACCTCGTCCTGGTCAAGCCCGCCGACCGAAGCGTGTTCCACCGTTCGTATGAGAAGGATGGGCTTCGCTACGTTTCGCCCAGCCTTATGGTGGCCGACATCGAGGACGAGCAGGTCTTCGAGCAAGCCCTGGCGTGGATGGCTAAGCACGAGTCGGCCTGGCGACACTGATCACGGCTTGGCGAAGTTCGCCACCGCCGCCACCGAGCAAAGTGCAGCACCAAGGAGCGTCACGGGCACGAGCCCCAAGAGCGGAATCGCGAACAGCGACGTGAAAAAGGCGGCCACTGCGGCGCCAACCAAATCCCAAGCGTACATCCGCGCGCCAGCCCCTGCCCTCGCCGAGGCCTGCACGGCCACGGGGTAGACGGCCCCCGTCGCTGCACCAACCAAGAACAACAATGGCACCATGGCCAGGGACGCAGCGCCTGGCACCGCGGGCGCGATAGCGAGCAAACCGGCGATCACGATGGCGACACAAGCGACAGCTGCCAAGGCCGGCACCAGCGGGCAATTCTGCCGCGAGAGTCGTCCAGCGCCCCAAGCGCCGATTGCCATCCCAGCCATCGACCCGGCAAGCAGCAGCCCAAGGGCGTAGTACAGATGACCACGCAGCGACTGATAGGCGATGAGAAGAACCAGCTGCAGCGACATTCCCGCGGCGCCCGCGGCGGCGACCGCGAGTCCAGGCGCGGGTCGCCTACGCCGAACGCTCCACAGCAAGAATACCAAACCGATGATTCCCGCTGCCGCGATCCAGGCCGATGAATTGAAGACCAGGCCGAGCAGTCTCTTCGCCAAGGTGGGCGAGAGCCGTTGCAGCGTCTCCAGAAGCCCAAACAGGTAGACCACGGGACGAAAGTCGCGACTTTCCACAGGCAGTGCCGCCGCGACTGCGTGCTGGTAGCTGGCCACGTGCATGGGGAGCAGGCGATCGAAAAGCCAGGTCGGCCCCACCTGCACCGTTTGCAATCCTCGCTGTTTCAGGCGGGCCGCAAGCACGGTCGCGCGGGCATCAACCAGGTGGTTTGAAGCCCACAGGATCGTCTCGGCACCCGGCGCGAAACCGACGAAGGGAAATACCTTCGTCAGCGTGGCCACCATCGCGCTGTGCCTCTGCCTTGCCGCTTCGCCGAGGTGGGTATCCGAACCGGGCGTGGCCAAGGCGAGGATCCCTCCCGGCGCGAGCGCCCGCCGGGCATCCTCGAAGCACTCGCGGGTGGAATAGCGGGCGAGCAATGCATTCTGTGGAACAGGCGCCTGGATGAAGATGAGGTCGTACTGCTGCTTCGCTTGCCGGAGCAAGGCCCGCCCATCCGCCACGGCGACGTGCACACGCGAATCGGACAAAGCAGCTCTGGTTTCCGCAGCGCCATACTCGGCGGCCAGGCCAAGGAGGCCGGGATCCACCTCGGCGTAGTCCACGCGTTCCGGGCCATGCTTGAGCGCCTCGACCAATCCTCCGCCCAGCCCTCCGCCGAGGAACAACAGTCGGCGCGGCGCCGGGTGAAGCAGCATCGGCAAGTGGACGGTCTCTTCGGCAGAGATCTGGTCCTCGCTGGTGAAGAGCAGCACGCCGTCTTGCAAGAAAACCCTCTGCTCTCCACGCGCAAGCACGGCGAGCAGTCCGTAGCGAGATGGCCGGAGCGACAGCACCCTTTCCCCCGGAAAGTAAGCGCCATCCACCGCCGACGCCACCTTGGGGCCAAGGCTTCCGGCCACAAGCACAGCCGCCAGCGGCAGCCACAAGGCCCGCCACCTCAGCCGAGACCACACGACGCCGACGGCGGCGGTGGCGCAACAGGCACCAGCCACAAGCAGGATCCAGACGCCGTGCAGCCGTTCACCGAGCAAAAAATGAAAGAGCAGTCCCGCGACCGCCGCCCCGGCCGTCTCTGCGACGTAGATGGCGGCCTGGTCCTTTGGGGCAGATGCCTTGGTTGCCCAGGCAAAAGCAAGTCCGCCCACAGCGCACGCCGGGCCCAACGCGACAACCGACGTCACCAAAGTCCAAGGAAGCGCGGCGGCTTCTCCCAGCACGTCGGGACGGGCAAGGGTCGTCAGCCCAAGCGCACCCAGGTAGAAGAACGGCGCCGAGCTGAGCAGCAGATAGAGAGCCACGGCCGCACGAGCCTCTTGCCAGCTGGGCCTTGCGCCGAGCGCGGTCGCGGCGCCGGTCAGGCACAGCCACACCCCCAATACGATGCCGAGCACAATCTCGTTGCCCTGCGAGAACGCGAGGATCTCTCGCAGCAACACCACCTGCGCCAGCAGCGACGCTGCCCCAGCGGCTGCAACTGCGCGGCGGATGTTGGCGGATGTGCCGACTAACTCCATACGCCGGGGATTGTAGCGCCGCAGAATTCGCAGCGGCCGTTCTTGATGTGCATCCCCAGAAGCTCGAAACCGCGGCGAGCGACGACCGTCTTGCCACAGCGAGGACAGGCCGTGTCTTCGCCAGACAGTCCGGGCACGTTGCCGGTGTAGACGAAGCGCAATCCCTCGGCCATGCCGATTTCGCGGCAGCGGACCAGCGTGGCGTTGGGCGTCGGCGCGACGTTCTTCATCTGAAATTCCGGATGAAACCGCGTGAAGTGCAGCGGGACGTCCGGCCCGAGGTGCTGCTTCACCCAACGACACATGGTTTGAATTTCGTTGTCACTGTCGTTTTGGCCCGGGATGCACAGGTGGACCAGCTCTAGCCATGTCCCGCTGTTGCGGATCACCTCGAGGGTCTTCAGCACCGGTTCGAGCTTTCCCTTGCACATCCTGTGGTAGTAGTCCTCGGTGAACCCTTTCAGGTCGACCTTCACGGCGTCGAGGAACTTAAGCGCCTCCTTCATCGGCGCGGCTTCACCGGAGCCGCCGGTGACCATGGTGCTCGAAACCCCGGCCTTGCGGGCAGCCACCGCCGTGTCGATGCAGTATTCGAGAAAGACGATCGGTTCTGAATACGTGAAGGTCACGCAGGCGTCGTACTCCTTCGCTATGCGCACGACCTCGTCGGGCGGCATGAACTGAGAGTCGACGTCTTCCGGCTTCGACTGCGAGATGTCCCAGTTCTGGCAGCACTTGCATTCCAGGTTGCAGCCGGCGGTGGCGATGGAAAAGGCGCGCGTTCCGGGCAAAAAGTGAAAGAGCGGCTTCTTTTCGATGG
>PMLH01000518.1:9621-15238 GCA_003159055.1 Myxococcales bacterium | reverse complement strand
CATCGGCGTGGCCAAGCCGGTTTCACTGCTGGTCGAGACCTTCGGCACCGGTGCGCTGTCGAGCGACCGCCTCTCGCAGCTGGTATCGGAGACCTTCGACGCCCGTCCCGGTGCGCTCATCCAAGAGCTGAACCTCCGCCGCCCAATCTTCCGGAACACCGCCGCCTACGGGCATTTTGGACGTTCCGACAAGGAGTTCACCTGGGAGCGCACCAACAAGGCCGCAGCGCTTCGTTCAGCCGCCGGCGCAACCACCGTCGCAAAGCTCGTGGGCAAGTCGGCGGCGTAGCCAACCGCCACGATCGAGACAGGGCCGCAGTCCGATCCGGACAGCGGCCCCTTTTTTTGGCAGCCGCCTGTGCCTGGGACCTAAAGCCCTGTAGCGATGCCGGTCCCCCAATGAAAAAGAGCCGCGGTCCAGTGGACAGCGGCTCTTTTCTTGGGTGGCCTGCTCAGGCCACCTTCGACTTGACGGGGCTAGATATCGGTCCCGCCGTCGACGCCAGCGTCGATCTCGACATCGATCTGGGCGTCGAGAGCAGGCGAGATATCAATGCCCTCGTCGAGTGCCGTGTCGAGCGAAACGGCAGCCGTGTCGAGAGTCACGTCGAGCGCGCCCGTGTCAAGCTGCGGAACCGTGGTGTCAATACCGCCAGTCTGTCCATCGAGCGCCGCGTCCGGACCATCGGGATTGGACAGCGGAACATCGAGGTCGGCATCCTTCGTGTCTGGCTTCGGGCTATCGACTGCGCCATCGACCTTGATCTCCGGTCCGGTGTCGAGACCGCCGTCCATTTTGGCCGTGGTCGTGCCGCCCGTGCCGGTCGCGCCACCCTTGCCGGCGTCGAGACCAATCGTGCCGCCATTGCCGCCATCGAGACCGACCACGCCACCCGTGCCGGGCACACCGCCAACGCCGGTCGCGCCGCCGGTTCCGGCGTCGAAGCCAATCACCCCGCCATTTCCGCCGTCGAGACGGATTGCGCCACCCGTGCCGGGCGCCCCGCCCGTCGAGCCAGTGTCCTTCTTTCCGTCGGCCTTCGCATCTCCGCCGCCGTCGTTTTCTTTGTTGTTGCTGCTGCTGTCTCCACAGCCAGGGGCAAACAAGCCGGCACCAAGCAACATACCGAGTCCAAGCACGAGTACTGAATTCCGCTTCATTGGTCGCAATCTCCTAGCAGAGAGCCGGCGGGCATCATAAGCCCGTCTGCAAATTTCACAAGTATCCAAAATAACCACGAGGGGCGCCTTTTACACCTCTTCCCGGCGCGAAGCAATAGAAGAATGGGCAAACTCAACGGGGAGGCCGCGCCGGAAGGTCCGCTCCGGCTGTTTGTCTGGGGTTAGCCTCAGAGGCGTGCTCTAGCTCACGCGTCTCGCTACCTTCGGCATCGCCGTCAGCATTGCCGTCGTCGGCCTCATCACCGGTCTCGAAGTCGCTGCCGGGGGTGGCCTCGTCGTCTGGCGGTGGCCCGGATGCTCGTCTCGCGAACCTCATCATGGCGTTGACGGCGCTAACCTGGGCACCCCGAACGCTTGCGACCGACCTTTTCCGATGGCCCTCGACCAAGATCGAGAACGCCAGAATCTCCGATCCATCGCCAACAAGACCGGAAAGGCATGAAACGCCGTTCAGAGTCCCGGTCTTTGCGCGAACCCGATGCGCGGCTGAAGATCCGCGGAACCGATTTCGGGTGGTTCCGTCGACTCCGCCCACCGAGAGCGACTGCATGATTTCGGGCCCGATGCGCGGGTCAAAGTACAGATGGCGAAGCAGCGCGCTCATGCCACTCGCAGTGACCCGGTTCTGATGCCCCAGCCCCGAGCCATTGGTAGGCAGGTAGGCGGAAAGCGAAAGGCCGAGATCCCCGAGCGCCTCACGCAAAGCCCGCACGCCCTTGGCGGTCGTGGGTGCGCCGCCGTAGACCTCGGCCCCCACCGTCTCAAGCACGCGCTCGGCCCATTCGTTGTCCGAGTCCTTGTTAACCCTGCGCAGCAGCACCGACAGGGGTTCGGATTCGTGCAAGGCCAAGATTTCCGTCGGATGCGGTGGCTCGGACGCAAGCAGCGGGCTCACAGAGTCACCTGCCCCACCGTTCAACGCCAAGGCCACGCCGTCAAGGGCTGTATGGCTCGCGACGCGCGAACGGTTGTCGCCGCTGTAGATCCCGGCGCTTCCACAAACCACGATCCCCGCCTGAACCAGGGCTTGGCGAAGCAGAATGGCCGCATACAGCGGATGGCTCGGCGCGGATCGCTGGACCACCACCGGACCGCGGTTCTGCGCGATTTTCCCGGTGACGATGACGTGGATGCGACCGCCGGCCCGTTCGAGCGAAACGCCGAGGCGGCCCTTGCCCTTCTTTTGGGTTTCGGCCTGGTTGACGATGACAAACGCGTCGGAGGCAGGGCGAAGCGACACCAGGGGTCGGCCGCCGACCTTGTCGCCGGGGCGCACGTGCACCTCGATGGACGTCGAACCGACCCGCAAAGGAGGCCGCCCACCCGCCGCAATTTCGTCTGAACCGATGCGCCGCGGATCGCCCAGGACCGAGCCGGTCACGCGGGTCACGCCTTTGGCGGCCAGGCTCTCCGCCAGGGCCTCGACATGGCGCGAGCGCAGCGACGGATCGCCACTACCGCGAATCACGACGTCACCCGCGATCTTGCCTTCCGAATCCGGCTGGGCGCCGGTGACTTCAGTCCGGTAGCGAAACGTGCTGCCCAGGCGAAGCAACGCTGCGGTCGTGGCCAGCACCTTCTGGTTCGACGCCGGATCCATCAGCGCCGAGCCTCGCCACCCGAAGAGCAGTCGCCCGGTCGACAAATCCTCGACCTGCATGCCCACCCGCAGCCGGCCCAGGACCTTCCCGCGTACGATGTCTTCCAGCGATTCCTGCAAATTCGCGAGCCGTTCGCGGTCGGGGTCGTCGGCGGCTGGCTTGGCCGCTTCGTTCGCGAATCCGACGACCGGAGCGCGCTTCGCCTCAGCGGCCTTGCAAGCCGGCTTCTTGCCGGCCGGTGCCGCCGCTTTGCTGGCTGCTTTGATCGGACCGTGACCCTTGGACGGCGCGGACCTTGGTGGCGTGGACTTTTGCGTTGCGGCCCAGGCGGGCAACGCCAACGTCAGCGCGCAGAGGGCGATGGCTCTTCTCATCGGCTCACACAGCGAAATCCCAGATCCCCGTCGCGATGGGCGGGATCCCAGGCGTTGCGATTGGAAATGCGAGGCTCGACGAAATAGCTGCAGCACGAACCGCCGCGCACCACCCGTCGCAATGGATCGCGGTCGTATTTGTCCGCCACCCATTCCCAGACGTTGCCGGCCATGTCGAGCACGCCAAACGGACTGGCCCCATCCGGATAGCTGCCCACCGGCGACGGCTTGCCCGGGTTCTTGCCGGCGCACGGCCCTTCGTTTTCAAAGTTGCCCCAGTTGGCGCGGGTGCAGTCGAGCCCATCGCCCCACGGGTACTCGCGGGTGTCGCTTCCACGCGCGGCCTTCTCCCATTCGTCTTCGGTGGGAAGGCGGCCGCCTGCATAGGCGCAATACGTTCGTGCCTCATTCCAGTTGACGTTGCTCATCGGCAGTTTCGGCTCGCGCAGTAGGTCGGCCGCAACCGGGCTGCACTTGTGCGCTGCCACGCAGCCCGCGTACATCGCACGCGTCACCTCGGTGCGATCGATGCGGTAGCCCCCGAGCTTCTCCACGCGCACGGGCCGTTCGTCATCGGCGCCATGGGTCGAGCCGCGGGTGAAGGGACCGGCGGGGATCAGAATCCGGTCGACCGTCGATGAGGCCGGCGCGGCCTGGCCGTCATGGACCGCGTGGGCCAGCAGCAGAGACACACTCGCCAGACAAAGCGCGAGCTTCTTCGCCCGTGGCATCGACTTGATGGCCGCCTCCCGCCGCAACGCCGCGCCCTTGCTCGCCCTGCGCTCGGTGTGAATCACGTGGACCGGGCCGCGACCACGTGTGTAGCGCGCGCCCTTGCCCTCGTTGTGCTTGCGCACGCGTGCGGCGACGTCACGGCTGATTCCCGTGTAAAGCGAGCCATCACGACAGCGCACGACGTAGATATACCAAGCCGGCATCCTCGGAAAGCACTATGGCCACACTCCGCCAAGCTGGCAAATTACGCGCTCAACTCAAGCGCTGTTTCCTTCGGATCGAGGGCGGCGAGGTCACAGACCAGCGAAATCCATGCGCCCGAGTCGCGCACGCGCCTCGGCCAGCCACTCGACCGGTGCCTCGGGCTTGCGTCCTTCGAGCTCGATGTAGCGCCGCAGGTGCTCCGCCGCCTGCCGCTTGCTGCCGAGCTTTTCGAGCGCACCGGCGAGATTGTAGTGTGCGTCGGAAAACCACGGTGTTCGCTCGACCACGCGCCGAAATTCTGACGCCGCCTGCTCGAGCGCGCCTTGCTGATAGCAGAGGCTGGCCAAGTTGTAGCGTGCCTCGGGCTGCTCGGGATCGAGGTCGAGCGCGGCCTGGAATTCGATGCGCGCCAGCGACACGTCGCCGCGCCGGTGGGCAATTCCACCGAGGTTGGTGTGCGCAGCGGCCAGGCCCGGATCGCTCTCCAGGGCTTTCCGGTAGCAAGTCTCCGCCTCGGTCTCTTTCCCTGGCGCACCTTCCTTGGCCAAGCCGTCGGCAAACCAATCGAAGGCGGTTTTGTTGACCGAAGGACCTCGGCTCGCGGACGCATCTTCGGTTCGCGGGCTCAACGCCAGAATCTCCGCTGCGCGCGCCGCCAGGTCGGATAGGCCGAAATCAAACCGCCTTTGTCCTGAAACCTCGAACGTGGCGCCGTCGTCGACCAACGCCAAGGCGCTGCCGTCCCAGGTCACGCGCAGTTTTTCGAGTGGCCTGTCGAGCGACGGCAACTTGCTACGCACTTGTTCTAGGGCTTTGCGGATCTGTGCAGGCTGGAAACCGCGGTCCACCAATTCCTTGGCGGCGCGCACGCTGATCAGATCCTGGAACGAAAACACCTGCCGCCCTTGTTTGCGCAGCGAGGGTCCGACGAAACCCGACTGCGACCAGTAGCGCAGCTTCGATTCGGGAAGACCCAGAATGCGCGCGGCGGCGGCAAAACTGTATTCGCGTTCGACGAATGTTGTCATCAGAACATCGCCTCCACATCGACGTCCAAGAACACGCACGTGCTTTGGATGCGAATCCGGGTTTCGCCGCGCACTTTCTTCGGCTGGCGGCTCGTGATGCGCTCGACCTCGCGCCTCACGATGGTTTCGATTCTTTGGTCCAGGCTCTTGTCCTTGAGTAGCAGGGCCGCCAGGCGGCGTGCGGTGCCGTCGTCGGGAGGTTCGCGCAGGATTTCGCTGGTGGCGGCCAAGTCGCAGGTCAGCATGGTCGACCCGAGGAAGCTGGTCTTGCCCGCCTCCTGCCGGCTTTCTCCCTCGGAGATCACCTCCGCATGGGCAAAGACCGCGTCGAGCGCGGCTTGCGAGAGCGTTTCGCGCACCTCGCGCTCGATGAGGCCGATGCGCCGGACCTGCGCCATCGGGCGGATTTCGTAGAGCGAAACCTCGCGAGGCGTTGGAACGGCTTGGGTAACGATTTCGTCGGGCATGATGATCTTTAGGCGACTATGTGATC
>PMLH01000518.1:0-9607 GCA_003159055.1 Myxococcales bacterium | reverse complement strand
ATGCTCGACGAAGTGACGCTGGCGCTTGAGCTCGCGCCGGGGATGCGCGTGCTGGATGCCGGCTGTGGCACCGGCGCCCTGGCGGAACGCTTGGCTTTGGCATGTCCCGAGGTCGAGTTGGTGGGCGTCGATCTGTCGGCGACCATGCTCAAGCGCGCGCGGGCCAGGCGCCCTTGGCCAGCCGGATTCAGCTTTGTCGAGGCCAACATTGATGACTTCTTGGCCAGCGACACGCGCGGCTTCGACCGCATCGCCAGCGTCAACGTGATTTGGACCTTGCCCAACCCGCAGCGGACGTTCGACCGCATGACCCAAGCGCTGCGTCCCGTCGGGAGCATGGTGCACACGACGCCGCGCCTACGTTTTGGCGCCCAGCGAATCGTGTGGAACCACCTCGTTCGGCACAAGGGCTGGGCGCGGCTGCGCGCGGTGCTGAGCCTGCCCCTGCTCGGGCTGGCGGGTCTGCTGAACCTTGCGCTGGTCGTGCAGAGTGTGCTTGGCCGCTCGGCCCGCCACGTCGGCAAACAATGGGATGCCGAGGGCCTCGCCGAGCTGCTGCGAAGCGCCGGAGCGACCGTTTCCGCGTCACGGCCATGCTACGCGGGGCAAGGGCATCTGCTGATCTGCCGAAGAGATCACGACTCGTCCCGGTTGCCAGGGCCGGCAAAGGGTCTATAAGATCAAAGTTCTCATGGAATCCCCAGTCGAGATCCGCTACGCAGGCGTCGTTATTGGTCGAGCGCAGGAAGTGCGGCGCGCTGACGGAGATTCGCCATCCTTCTTCCTGGTGGTGCGCGAGCCGATGCCGGTGGGGTCGGTGCTGCACCTGCGCACCGGCGACCGGGAGACCCCGGCGCGGGTTGTGCACATGGTCGAGTCGTCCGATCCCGCCGTGTGCGGAATGCAGGTGCGGCTGATTGGCGAAGCGGAGGAAGTGGCGCCCGAATGGATTCCGCCGCCGGCTCCCGCAGCCGAAAAGGCGCGCTCGGTGGCGGACCCGGTCAAGCCCGCGATGGCGGTGATCGAAGTGGACATGTACGGTGAGGCCGCTCATCCGAGCGCCGCCGAGACGCGGCCGCAGCGTGCGCCGGAGACCGCCAAGCCGACCACTCCACAAACCGAGCTTGGGCTGTCACCCGCAGCCGCGCCGGACGACACGGCCGTTTCGTCTTCCGAGGCGGAGCCCCCAGCGGCGGAGGCCGCGGCGCCGTCCGAACCGGTGGCAACTGCCCAGGCCAGCGAGCCGCCGGCCGCAGCAGCTCCGGTGAGCGAGACTGCGGTTCCCGAAGCTGTTCCTGTTGCGATCGGCTCGTCGATGACCGGCGCGCTGAAAAATGCGACCGAGGGCGCGCCCGCCGAGAAAACAGAGAGCGCACCTTCTTCCGGCCCGGCAGCGAGCGCAGATGCCGAAACGCAGAGTGGCTCGGCCATAGCCGCCGAAGAGCTGCCGCCTGCCCGCCCGATTTCCGGCCCCAGCGGGCGCCGCAAGACCAAACGACGTCGCTAGCGGCCAAGCGCAATGCTTGCTCCCTTGATTCGTCCGCCGCGGCTTCGGCCTGGCGACCCTGTGCGCGTGGTCGCGCCGTCGGGACCGATTTTTCCTGAGGCCTTTGCGCCTGGCGAAGCGCTGCTCGGGGCGCGCTATCGGCTTGGTTACGATCCGAAAGCGCTTCTCGCGGTGGATGGCTTTCTTGCTGGATCCGACGAGGCCAGACTGGCCTCCCTGGCCCAAGCCCTAAGAGATTCAGCGGCCAGGGCGGTCTTCCTGGGGCGTGGTGGATACGGGCTCTTGCGGATCGTCGCTCGCCTCGATCCGGCCCTGTTGCGCGACAATCCCAAGCCCATCGTCGGCTTCTCCGACGGGACGGTGCTGCTGGCTTTTGCCGCACAGGCGGGTGTCGCTTCGGTCCACGGCCCAGTCGTGACCCAGCTCGGGAGGCTCGGCAGCGAAGACCACGCCGCGCTTTTCTCGCTGTTGGAATCGCCCCAGCCGCAGGGCTTGTTGCAAGGCCTTTCCCCGCTTCGTCTCGGCAGCGCGGTCGGGCCGTTGCTCGGTGGCAACCTCGAGGTCTTTTCGCGCCTGCTCGGAACGACCTACCTGCCCGATCTCGATGGCGCGATTCTTTTTCTGGAAGAAGTGGGCGAACGTCCCTACCGCGTCGACCGCCTGCTCACACATCTGCAGCTGGCCGGGGTGTTCGACCGTGTGGCTGCTGTGATTTTCGGGAATCTCGTCGGCTGCGAAGAGCCGCCCGAGTCGCGAATCGCTTCGCCGTCGGCAGCCTCGGTCGTCGAGGAACGCCTCGCACGCCTAGGCATTCCGGTTGCGCTCGGCGCTCCGGTCGGCCACGGCGCCCGCAATCGGGCGCTACCTTACGGCGTGCGAGCACAGCTCGACGCTCAGGCGGGCACCCTCGTCGCGCTGGAGGGCGCCGTCTCCTAGCTCACCATCGAAGGGTCGACCAGCGGCCCTTCCTCGATCTTGCCGAACATTTGCTCGTAGCGGGCGATGTTGTTCTCGATCGCGCGCAAGAAACGCTTGGCGTGGCGAGGGGAAATGATGATGCGCGAGCGAACCCTGGCGCGCGGTCCGCCGGGCTGCACGTAGACGAAGTCAAAGGTGAATTCGGTGTCGTTGTGGTTCAAGAACACCAGATTGCAATAGGCCCCTTGGGCCGTGGCGTCGTCGAGCTCGATTTGGAGCTGGGGAGCTTGCGCAGGCTGCTTGGGTTGGTCGGACATGTGGAAGTTGTACCGCAAGTCCGGTTATAGACTAGACACCTTTCATGGCCAGGGTACTTGGCATCGACTTGGGTTCGCGCCGAATCGGCGTGGCGGTTTCTGACGGCCTGGGACTTACCGCCCAGCCGCGCGCCACGTTGCCTCGGCATGGCGGCATGCGCGACATGGAATCCATTGCCAAGGCGGTTCGCGATGCCGACGCCGATCGCATCGTGGTCGGTCTACCGCTGGATCCCGAAGGCAAGGAAGGACCCGCAGCGGTGCGAGCGCGGGCGTTTGCCGATAAACTGCGCACGACGCTGCAATTGCCGGTCGAGCTGTGCGACGAAAGCTTCAGCACCGTGGAAGCTGAAGAGGTGCTCATCGCGGCCGATCTGTCGCGCGCCCGCCGCAAACAAGTCGTGGACAAACTGGCCGCAGCGATCATCTTGCAGCGTTGGCTCGACGCCAACCGCAGCCCCACCGAGGAGGACCGATGACCCCACGCCGCCGCGCATTCCGGGTGTTTCTTGTCACGGCCGCGATTGGCCTCTTGTCGTTTGCCCTCGTCGCCTACCAAGCGCTGAGCTACCCCGATCGAGCGTCCGGCAACGCGCGCGGCCAGGTCGAAGTGGAAATCCCGCGCGGCGCGGGCGCCCAGAAGGTGTCCGAGCTGCTCGCAGAGGCGGGCCTCATCCGCCGGCCGTCGCTCTTCCGCCTTTATGCCGGCCAGCGTGGCGCCGCGAACCGCTTCCGCCCTGGCCGCTACAAATTCGATGCGCCCGCGACGCCGCGGCAGCTGGTCGACCTGATCGTGAAAGGTGTGGCCGACGAATTGGTGGCGGTCACGATTCCCGAGGGCAAGAACATGATCGAGGTGGCCGAGATCCTCGACGGCGCCGGCATAGCCAACAAGGACGAGCTTTTGGCACAGGCGATGGATCCCATCTTCGTGAAGAGCCTGGATCTACCTGGCCGTACGCTCGAAGGCTATCTGTTCCCCGACACATATCGTCTGCGGCCGCATTCGCAGGCGAGCCGCGTGCTGGTGGCGATGGTCCGACGCCATCGCCAAGTTTTCGACGAGCTCCGCGCCGCCAATCCCACCGGCGCGAACCTCCTTCGCAACAAGCTGAAGTTCGACGATGCCAGCGTCATCACCTTGGCGTCCATCGTGGAGAAAGAAACCGGCCAGCCGCAGGAACGGCCGCGCATCGCCCAGGTCTTCATGAACCGCCTGCTCAAGTCGAGCTTCAAGCCCAAGCTTCTGCAGACCGACCCGACCATCGTGTACGGCTGCACGGTGGCGCCCAAGTTTCTCGGCGTCGCGTCGCCGGCTTGCCAGAAGTGGGATGGCCGCATCCGCCGCATCCAGCTGGACGACACAGCCAACCCTTACAGCACGTACGCCCACGAAGGCCTGCCGCCCGGCCCCATCGCCAACCCCGGCCGCGCCGCCTTGGCCGCGGTCTTCCGCCCCGACGGCAGCAACTACCTCTATTTCGTCGCCAAGAACGACGGCACCCACCAATTCTCGGCGTCTATCGCTGACCACGAGGCCGCGGTGGTGAAGTATCAACGCGGCGGCAAGGCGTTGCCGTAGCGCCAGCACCAATCCACACCGACTGGGATTCGGAGTTGGGGGGCCGAGGCGGGGGCGGAGACGGAGACGAGGCCGGTGGAACGCGGCCCCGGCAAGGGTTAGCCGAGAAGGCGTCAGGCTTGAGTCTCGTCCCCAAACACACCAGAATCATCGCCGTGTCCACCCTCTCCCTCAAGATCGAGCACACCCTCTCGGCAACTCGCCTGCCACAGTGAGCTGCATGAGAATAAGCACACGAAGCTCGTGAAGCCTTCACCAGCGCAGAACGGAGCAGCGCCATGAGGCATTTGCTTGGCCGATCGTCTGTCCAAGTGCTGTCGCTCCTCGGCTTCGTTATCATCTGCGCGGTCTGGACAGTGTCGCAGATGGATGCCGTGCCCATCGGTTGCGATGGCGAACGCTACCTCCTCGCCGGGCGCAGCATGGCGCTGGGCCTTGACCCCTACGCGCGCGGAGGTGCCCAAACCTATCTGCCCTACCCGCCGTTCCTGGCGTGGGTGCTTGAGCTCTTCACTTTGGCCGACCACGCCTGGGTGTGGCAACTCCTGGTTTCGCTATCGGCGGCGGTTCTCTTGTATGCAACGCTGGCATTGGCCGGACTTGGCGCCAGCAGGCTGACCTGGCTTGGTACGATCCTGCTTGCCGGGCATTCGTTTGCTGGTGACATCGCGACGGCCAACGTGCAACTCCCGGTCGGGGCTCTCCTCGCGTTGGCCCTACTCGCCGCCGACCGCAAGCGGTACGGCACGGCCGGCGTCTTCTGCGGGCTCGCCGCTGCTATCAAGGTCATGCCGGCGTTGCTCATTGCCTTTCTGGCACTCCGTGCTGCCTGGAGCCGGGACCGACGTACGGCGCACGCAGCCCTCGTCGGCGCCGCGATCGGGGCGGCTACTCTCCTGACACCGTGGACACGGCGCTGGCTTGAGCTGGTGGTGCTGGGCACAGGGGCGGGCGAGTCCAGGCTGTCCGGGGCGAACCTGTCGTGGCCTGCCTTCACGGCACAGGCAGGCGTTCCGCTTTCCCCGCTCGTGCCATCGCTGCTCTCCTTGGCCGCCACGATCGTCGTCGCGCGGACGCGACGGCTTCCCCTGCTGCCGTCCCTGGCCATCGTCGTCGCGCTCGCGCTCGCTGGCTCGCCCGTCGCCTGGGGCTTCACCTATCTGACGGTGCTTCCCGCCATCGCAGTTCTCTTGCGCGAGATTCGGCGGGGACACCATTTCCTGGGCGAGGTTCGCGGACGCGGCCTCGTGGAATACGGGAGCATCTTGGCCTTCACGATGATCGCCATCAACGCCGACTTCTTCTACATGCACGAGGTCTGGATTGGGCGTCACCTCCTGCCGCTCTTGCCGTTGCTCGGGACCCTTCTGCTTGCATGCACCCTCTGGCGCACGCAAGCCAGCAAGCCCCTGACGACCGGTCCCTAGGCATCCGATTTGATCCTAGCCCCGCCTGGCGTAGATTGGGAACCAATGGCAACCCCCGATGCCAGTGCTCCCGTCGACGCCAGGCATCGCGCCCCGGCGATCGTGGTTGGGTTGCCGCTCCTTGCTGCCGCGCTGGTGGCCTACCACTGGAAGCTTCTGTTTGGCGGATCGCTGGATGCCCTGGACTGGCAGCAGCACTACCCTTTCTACGAGTGGATTCGCATGTCACTGCGCGAGCACGGGCAGTTGCCCCTCTACCTTCCGCGCCAGTACCAGACCTGGTCCTACAGTCTGACCTGTTTGCCAGAGTCGCCAATTCTGAACCCGCTGATCTGGTTGCTCTATTTCATAAGCGCCCAGGCCTACCTCAAGCTGCTCTTCATCTCCTATGCGACGGCGGCGGTCCTGGGCGCCTTCCTATTGGCACGAGATCTGGGAGCAAGCCCGCTGCTGGCGGCCCTGCTCGCTGCCATCTATGGCCTACAGGGCTTTGCCCTGTCGAACTACATCGTCGGTCATCACTGGGTACTCGGCGTATATCTTTGGCCCTTCGCTGGGCTGCTGTTCCGCCGGGCGGTTGGTGGGGCTGTGGCCCCGACCCTTGGGCTGGCCGCCACCTGCGCGCTGTTGGTCCTCTGCGGCCAACACCACCCGGCGATCTGGCTGGTCGCGATGCTGGGCGCATGGGCCGGCTTGTGGTCGGTGGCTGACCGGAGCCTTGCGCCCTTGCGCACCTACGCCATCGCGATGTTGCTCATGCTCGGCCTGTCGGCGGCGCGCGTGCTGCCCTCGGCCTTTGGCTTCGCATCCTTCGTTCCGCCCGAGCGGTTCGGCGGCCTGCCCATGGGCCAGCTCGCGCGGGCGTTGACCACGGGCGGACCGACGTTTCAATCGGGTTATGGCTTTGGCGGCATGCTCGTGCCGTTTTCGTGGGAGAATGACTGTTCCCTCGGCCTGCTCGGTGCGCTCTTGCTCGCGGCCGGGTTGTGGTTTGGCCGGCGCAGCCGGGAAGCGGTGCTGGTGCTGATCACCGTCGCGACGCTGGCCCTGGTTGTCGACCTGGGACTCGATCCTTGGGTGGTGGCCGGCCAGCGCGTGCCGGCCCGCTTGCTCTCAATCGTCATGTTTGCCTCCTGGATCGTGGCCGCGCGCGGGCTGGGTCGCATCGATGCGCGCCTCTTCGGCGGTCCGCACAGCAGTCGGCTGCGCACACCGTTCCTGCTTGGATTGATGGTCCTGCTCGTCGGGGAGCGTTATTGGGAAACCCGCCCCTGGATCGATTTTGGCGCCGGCAACCCGATCTTCACGCGTCCTTGGTCCCCCCCGCTGCCGCGCGTGGAGAGCGGCGAAGCCAGCGTCTCCGTCATCTCGATAACCCCCAATCGGTTAATGTGGGACGTGGTGGCCAAGCAGCCCTCGGAGCTGCTGTTACCCCTGCAAACGAGCTGGCGCAAGATCGAATGGCGCACCGAAGGTTTCTCTGCGCGCAGACAAGGCCGGCTGGTGCTGGTCGAGGTGCCAGCCGGACACCACGTCCTCCGGGCGGAGTTTGTCCCCTTCGCCTTCCGCGAGGGCATCATGGTCAGCGTGGCCACGGCTGCGGGCATCGCGGTCTTCTTGCTCCTCCGGCGCCTGCGGCGATCCCGCATGCCACCGATTCCGTCGGCTGAAGCAGGGTGATTCGCCCCCGCGGCGACCGTCACTCGACGCCCAGAAACCTGAGGTACTTGTGGACCACAGGGTCGCCCGGGTACCGCGCGCGCAGATCCTGGAAGAGCTGCCGCGCCTCCTGCGTGCGTCCAACCATGAACAGGGAGATGGCGTGGTTCTTGGCGAAGTGATCGGGACCGAATCGCGAGCTGCAGCGCTCGTAGATGTCGAGCGCGGCCTGGAACCCGCCCAGTTCAAAATAGGCGTTGCCCAGGTTGAGACAGACCTGCGGGCTATCGGGGTAGCGCTGGTACACTGTCTGCCAGAGTGAAATGCCGTCGTGCCAGGAAAGCGATGCCGCTGACGAAGCCAGCAACAGCGCCAGCGCGGCCGCAATCCCTCCCGTCCACCGCCAAGCCGCACGCACGCGTGGCAAGACGATCTCGGCGGAAGCCCCGACCGCCCATGCGAGCCCGGCCAGGGGAAGATAGACATAGCTGTCCGCCAGGTAGCGCGTCAGGGGCGCGATGCCGGAGCTGGGTAGATACGCCATGCCCGCGAACAGCAATCCGAACCGCGCCACTTGTCGCGATCGGGATTCCATGCGGCCGAGCCAGAGCCAAGCCAGCAGGCCAACCCCGAAGGGGAACAGATCCACGGCCGGATCAAACCAGGGCGGCATCACCGCTGGTATGTGCTTGGCCAGGGGCTGCTGGACCATGAACGCCAAGCCCAGGTGGTAGCCCAAGGCGTAGTAGACTTCACGAGCCCAGACCAGAGGGCTTGGCGACGCATGCACCGCACCTACCCTGCTCTGGCCAAGCCAGGAGAGCATGGTGATCGCCAGCGCAACTGCCATGGCCGGAACCGCGAGCAGACAACGGACCCTCATCCGCCCGGAAGCGAGCCAGAGCCAGGCCAGCGGAAGGGCCAAGACGGACGGTTTCGAAAAGGCAGCGAGCGCGAAGAGCGCCACGGCACCCAGCATGGCGCGCGCCCGCCGCTCGGGGCGCGCCGACGCAGCGAGAACCCCCCAGGTGGCGGCCAACCCCAGCACCGCCGCGAGAAGATCCTTGCGCCCCGAGACCCAGGACACGGGCTCGGCCACGACCGGGTGGAGGCCGAAGAACAGCATTGCGCAGCTCGCGCCGAGTCTGCCAAGGCCCAGCCGGCGCCCGAGGCCATACAGCAGGCCGCAGACTCCCAGATGGAGCAGCAGGTTGGTGGCGTGGTACAGCCACGGCGAAGCACCGACCAGCAGATACTCGAGCCGATAGCTCGCGACCGTGACGGGGATGGCGTAGCCCAGCGACGGAGTGAGCCAGCGATCGCGCGCCTCGCCTGGTCCGACCACCGCGGGATTGGCAAACACGTGCAACCCATCATCCCAGTTCACGAAGTCGAACCAAGGAGTGCGCGAGAAGGCAATCGCGACGAGAATCAGAACGAGCCAAGGCAAATACTTGAGCCTCCACTCGCCTTCGTCGTGCGAGGTCTGACCGCCCGCTGGGACGCTAGCGTGATTGTCGACTTGGGCGTCCAGGTTCAACCTCGCTACCGGCAGGATAGGACGATGGCGTTTGAACCGACCCTAGTCGATGATGGCACCGCCCTCGGGCTTCCTTCAGTTCTGGCTCACGTANNTCGCCAACTGCACCGTCAGAATCGGACCATTCAAGTCGTAGGTTCCGCTCATATTCTGTCCGACCGGAAGATACGTCCCGGTTCCAGACTCAAAGACAACTTGAAAATGGTGAAGTCCGTTGTCGTAGTCCTTGATGGTCCAGTTTGATGACCACTGCCCATCGACATCAACATACACCATCGATCCATTGCTGATCTTGAGCGTGTGTGGCATGTCCGAGGGGCCCAAGTACACCCATGTTCCGTCAACCTCGAAAGCGTCGGGCTGCACTGTCGTAGTGCCTCCGGTTCCGGTGCTGGCTCCTCCGGTTCCGGTGCTGGCTCCTCCGGTCCCGGCGCCATTTCCTCCCGTGCCCATGCCAGCTCCTCCCGTTTCCCCGTGGCCCGCTGTTCCCCCGGTTCCGGCGTTGCTTCCGCTTGACTTATTGCAGCTCCAAACGCCGACACTCAGGCTTCCCACCAGCACGAACGTTCTTGCCAAATTCGCCGTTCTCATCAATGTAATCCTCGTTGCGGGCCAGAGTAGCTCGATTTCCAGTTCGAGTACTCCGCAAAGTGGTCC
>PMLH01000121.1 GCA_003159055.1 Myxococcales bacterium | reverse complement strand
GTCGTGCGCCATGTCGCCGCACACTGAGACCTCGCGGTCGTGGCGCAGTGCCCCCGCGATGGCGCGATGGAGCCCACGCAGCACGGCAGGGTGGTGAGGAACGTACAGGTCGGCGACGTGCACGTTGGTGCGATCCACGGCCAGCATGTACTGAACGAAGTCGTTGGTTCCGATGGAGAAGAAATCCGCGCGCGCGGCCAGCTCGTCCATCATCTCGAGCACCGACGGAACCTCCAACATCATGCCGAGTTGCACGTGCTGGCAGGCGGGCATGCCGTCGCGTCGCAGGGAGGCCTGGCACTCCTCGACCGCGCCGGCCGCGCTGGCCAGCTCGTCGGGCGATGAGATCATCGGGAACATGATGCGCACGTGGGTGTCGTGGGCAGCGCGCAGGATGGCGCGCACCTGTTGCAGGAAGATGTCGCGGTGGCGGAGAGAGAAGCGAATCGAGCGCAGACCCAGGAAGGGGTTGGCCTCGGCGCCGTAGTCAAAGTACGAGAGCACCTTGTCTCCCCCCACGTCCAGGGTGCGGAAGGTGATCTCGCGGCCGGGCATGCCCTCGACCAGGCGGCGGTAGATATGCAACTGCTCTTCCTCGCTGGGGAAGTCGTTGCGAATCATGAATGGAAATTCGGTGCGATAGAGACCAATGCCCTCGGCCTTGTATGCACGAGCGACCTCGACGTCGGCCAGGAGATTGATGTTGGCCAGCAGATGGACGCGCGTGCCGTCGGCGGTGTGAGTCGTCTCCCGCATGCCCTCGGTCAGCTGCGGGGCCGAACGACGGTTTTCCTCCTGCTCGCGGAATCGCTGCTCGACTTCTTCCGAGGGCGCCACGTACAAGTTGCCTGCACGGGCGTCGAGCACTACGCGCGTGCCGTCGGGAATCTCGAGGAGGCGCGGCTCGTCCACAAAGATGAGCGGCAGATCGAGCGAGCGCGCCAGCACCGCGACATGCGAGGTCACGCCGCCGGACAGGAGCACGATGCCGCCGATTTTCTCGAGGCCCAGCTTGAGGACATCGGAAGGCAGCAGCTCGGCGGCGATGGCGATGCGTCGCCTCAAGGCGAGAGTGGACGTCTCTGATGGCCCGACAGATTGGCGAGCAGTCGGCGCCCCACGTCCATCACGTCGTAACGCTTTTCGCGCATGTACGCGTTGTCCATGCGATCGAAGAGCTCGACGTAGTTGAGGATCACGCCGTAGACGGCTTCGGCGGGCGGCGTTCCGGCTGCGATTTGTTCCTCCATCGCGCCCAGCCAGCTCTGATCGCGCAACATCAGGAGCTGCGCCGAGAAGATCACGGCGGTCATCTCGGACAGCCGCTCCCCCGCCAGCTTTTCCAGGTGCTCCAGCTGCTTTTCGGTGGCGCTCACGGCGCGACGGAAATCCGGCAGATCCAGCGCGACACCGCCTATCAGCGCGCGAATCTCGGCCAGGGACGGTTGCCGGATAAGCACGGCATCGCCCAGGGCGCAGCCTTCAGCGCCGACCTGGCCATGCAGGAAGCGCAGCTCGGGCAAGGTGGCGGGAGCCGGCGTGATGGACACCGGCTTGGTCTCGAGCGTGAGGAGGAGCCGGGCCATCTCGATGGTGGTGGCCAGTTGCATGGTGATGGCGCGGAAGACCTGGACATCCTCGGCGGAGAAGTGGCCGCCCTGCCTGCTCTCCAGGGTCATGGCGCCGATCGGACGGCGGCCGCGCAGAATGGGCACCGCGACGAACGAGCGAAACGGCTCTTCGCCGATGCCGGGAAAATAGCGGTAGTTGGGGTGCGAGGGTGCATCGGCTTCGCAGATCGGGCTGCGCTCGGAGAAAGCCAGGCCGGTGAGTCCCTCACCCGGCCGCAGCCGCACGTTGCCGACGGAGCTCGGCAAGAGCCCGCGGGTGGCCCGCAGAACCAGCTCCTGGCGGACCTCGTCGAAGAGATACACCGAGCAGACGTCGGCTTCCATGTGACCGGCGGCCGTGTCGACGATCTTCTGCAACATGGCATCGAGATCGGACGCGTCGGTGATGATGGCGGACAACTCCCCGATGTCGCAGATGAGCTTTGCGTGATCTCGATTGACGTTGGCCATCGATACTGCTCGGGCGCTTCCCGGTCCCTCAACGCCAGTCTGAAGGGATTGCCGCCGGAAATCCAGATTTCATACATTCGGCGGGCGCTGCAGGCGGTAGGCCGCTGCGCCGAGGGGAGCCAATGCCGTTTCTGCGGGCGACCATGCAGGTGGCTCTGGTCGAGCGTATAGTCCAGTTTTTTGAAAGTAGGATTGGCGCATGCGAACCGCGACACGAACGACGCTGACGATTGTTGCTCTGTGCACTCTGCTTGGGCTGCCCGACAGCCGTGCAAGCGCCGCCGACAGGCCAGACCCAACCAAGAGCGCGGCGAAGCCCCCTCTGACCATCGACCGCGCGCACACCGCGCTGCTGGTCATGGACTACCAGAACGACATTGTCGCCATGATGCCCGAGCCGGCGCGCGGTCCGCTGCTCGAGAAGGCTGCCGACGTTATCAAGGTCGCCCGGCAGGCACGCCTGCCGATCATCTACGTCGTGGTGCGCTTCCGCGATGGCTACCCCGAGGTGGGCCGCCAGAACAAACGCTTCGCTATGCTCAAGGAATCCGGCCGGCTGCGCGAAGGTACACCCGGTGCCGAGATCCACGCGCGCGTCGCGCCCCAGCCTGGCGACATCATCGTGACCAAGCGCCGCGTGGGCGCCTTCTCGACCACGGATTTGCAGCCCATCCTGCGCGCCAACGACATCACGACCCTGGCCATGTTCGGCATCAGCACCAGCGGCGTGGTCCTATCGACCGTGCGCTGGGCCGCGGACATGGACTATCCGATGGTGGTTGTCGCCGACGCCTGCGCGGATGGCGACGCTGAGGTCCACCGCGTGCTGACCGAGAAGGTGCTGCCCACGCAAGCGACGGTGGTGACCGCGCAGGATTTCGTGCACGCGTTGGGCCTCAAATAGGGCCGATCCGAACGCCGTTCTGGGCGCGCTACTACGGAGGCATGAGGTCAAAGCGCTTGATCCGCCGGATCGCAGCGAAGTCGTCGAGATTGACAGTCGCCACCGATGCGCCGATCGATCGTGCTGTCAGCGCGATGAGCACATCGTTGCAGAGCGATGCCTGGCGAACCTCGCGGCCGGCGAGCTTGAGCTCGCGTAGGACGCCACCCGCACGGTCGAAAACCTCGCTGGACGGCACGGCCAATCGCCCGGCAGATCGATAGGCTCGGATCAGGGCCGAAATGGCGTCGCGGGCGCCGCGATGCTGAGCACCAGCTCGCAGTTCCACCGCCACCACGGCGGATAGGTATCGCACGATCCCCGTGCCGAGCATTACTTCATCGTGACGGCCCTGGTTGAGCCAGTCGATGTAGACACAGGTATCAATGAGGACCTTTTTCACTGATGGCCAAAGATGTCCACCACGCCACCCGAGCCTTTGACCTTGCGATGGGCACCACCAAGAACGGAACCGTCCNNGAGTCGGGGCGAGCTGTCGATGATACTGACCGAGGGCTCAATCGTTGCGCGGCGCGAATCGATCGAGGATGCCCGCGCGAGCGGCAGCGCCTTTCTCGGGGCGAGACATCAAGTGCGTCAGATAGTCGAAGCGCGTCGCGTTGGGCGCGATCGTTCGGTGTCTGGAATGTGCGTAACTCATATGTTACACTCTTCCCATGAAGACCAAGGCCACCAAGACCGGATTCGACCGCTACTTCTCCGCAAAGATGAAGGATCGCAAGTTAGCGTCGGCCTACCAAGAAGCGCGGCAGGGGATCGATTCGGTCGATGCCTTCATGCGCTCGCTTGACGAGGCGCGCACTACGTCCGGGGTATCAAAGGCGAAGCTCGCGCAGCTCACCGGCACGCAGCCGGCGGCCATGCGGCGCTTGCTCACCACAGACGCGCCGAACCCGACGTTGGCCACGGTTATGAGCATCTTGAAGTCTCTGGGGTACGGCCTTGCACTGGTGCCCAAGCGGCCCAAGGCCAAGGCCAAGCATGCACGGAAGGCCGCAGCCCACATCGCTATGGCATGACAGCGTTGTAGTCTTTTGCGGACGCAACCGTCATCCGTCGCGGAGATGGCTTCCCGCCTCGATTTCCCTGCGTGTCTTCTCCAATTCGGTGGAAAGAAGCTCTTCATCGGGCAGGGCGGTGAGGTATTCGCGGACGAGCAGCTTGTTTGGCAATGCGCCGGTGGCATAGCGGACGAGGGCTTCGCCTTTTCCGCTGCACAAGATGACGCCGACGGGAGGATTCTCCCCCGGCTGCACCCAATGCTCGCGGGCGTAGTTCAGATACAGGTGCATTTGCCCGGAATCGGCGTGGGTGAATCGGCCCAGCTTCAGGTCGATGATGACCAGGCAGCGCAGGCGCCGGTGGAAGAAGAGCAGATCCACGCGATACCATTCGTCGTCGATTCGCAGGCGGCGCTGACGGCCGATGAAGGCGAAGTCGTTGCCCAACTCCAAAAGAAAGGTTTCCAGGTGGCGGATGAGGGCATCTTCGAGGTCGGTCTCGGAATATTCGTCGCGTAGGTTGAGGAATTCGAGGACAAGGGGATGACGGATTTCCTCGTCGGCGCTGACGGCGTCGCCGGGTTGCGGTTTGGCGCCCTTGCTGAGCATGGCAGCTTTGTTGCGCGACAGGGCCGTGCGTTCGTAGAACTGGCTGTCCATCTGGCGCTGGAGCTGGCGCACGGACCAGCCGCCGCGCAAGGCCTCGGTTTGGTAGAAGGCGAAGGCTTCGGGTGAGCGGCTGCGGCTTATGAGCAGGACGTAGTGGGACCAAGGCAGAGGGAAGGCGCGAACCAGATCAGCCGGAGGTAGGACAAGGGAAGATTGTGCAGACAGCGTCTGCACAATTGCTTGGTTGGGCGCAGGCGCCTCTGAAAGTGCGGACGCTGTCTGCACTTTCTTTGCGGGCAAGGTACCCGTGCCCCCCGACGGCAGGGTTGGCCTCGGACAAGCGAGATAGAACGCCCGCATCAGGAACACGTTGCGGCGGCCAAACCCTCGGCCGAACCGTTCCGTGAGGTCCTTGGCCAGGCGATCGATGACCGCATCGCCATACTTGGCCTTGTCGCGACCGCCTTGCTCGTGCTCGACGATCCGCCGGCCGATCTCCCAATACGTCGCCGTCATGAAGGCATTGACCGTGCGGGCGCTCGCCCTGCGTGCAGATTCCAGCAGCCCACCGATGCCGTCGAGCAGGTTGGCGTAGTTGGGAATGGCCCCGTCTGCTGAGGTCTTCTTTTTCGCCATGGTCATGCCGCCCTGTAGGCGAGACAGGGATTGAACCTGCGACCCGGCGCGTGTAAGGCGCCTGCTCTACCACTGAGCTACTCGCCTGAGGTCGGCGAGTGTATACACGCTGGCGCTAGAAGGTAAACCCAAGACCGCTGCCGCCGGGGAAGAAATGCAGCGACACGGGTGGGCGGCTGTCGTCGAGGGGTTTGCTGTAGCCGACGAGGCCATCGATCACGCCGTAGACGTAGACGGCTATCAGGACTGCGCCGCTGACGATGTTCACCGTCTTCATGGCATTCGCCGCGTCGTAGTGTGTCGACAGGTTTCCGGCGGAGATCTTCCACTTTTCAAAAAGCGCATAGCTGGTTGCGGTTGTCGCCGCCGCAACAAATCCGACGCCCAGGATCACCCAGCCCTTCACGTTGTCCTCGTTCTGAAACTGGCCACCGGGTGGGATGAAGTTCCAAAACACCTTGCGCGTCGAGCGTTGGCGCGTGAGGTGCTGGTGGCGCAAGCTTTCGAAAAAAGCCACCAGCTCGGGTCGGGTGGTGGTCGGATCCAAGCGCGCGCGGGGGTCTTTGCGCAAAAGCTCGGTGAATGCCGCCTCGGCGCCAAGAGGCCGGTTGGTGAGGTACAAACCGATGCCGAGCAGCCGGAATGCCTCCGCTTGTTGCTCTTGCGTAGCCGGCAGCGACCCCTCGGTGATGAACCGGGCCGCTTCGACCACCTGGTTCAGGTCGCCGTATTCGTAGGCTGCCGCCGCGCGAACAAGGGCCGCGGCCGCGTCCGGCGGCGCTCGGTTCGACAGGGCAGCGTCCGGCTTGGTGCCGGGCCGCGAGGTCGGCTTCGCCTCGGCTTCGGACGGCTTCTTCGCGGCGCTGGGCTGCTCGGCGGCGTCGTCGGAGTCTTCTGTCGCCGCGTTGGCAGACGAGATCGCCCCTGCAATGGCAAGAACCATAACGGCAGTCAGCGGTGCACGTTTCATCGATCTTCCCGACAATTGGGGCAGACCTTGCGCCACTAGTCAATCGGTCTCTGCAACTATTCTGCGCTCGCCGGGTCGGGCAGGTAGATGGCGTAGCCGCCGCTGCCGTCGCTGATCCCCGATGCGAACGCCGGGGGCGCCCCGGCCGCCAGGTTGGTGCGGTCTTCACAGTCGGGCGCCAACCCCACACAGAACGCCTGAACCACGGCCCCGGCAACCGGCGCGCCCGCGTAGGTGATGTGTCCCTCGACCAGAACGCCTCTTGGAATGCGTTGATCGTCAAGCTGCATTCTCCCACGTCCGGTCGAAAACCCATACAGAGGAACGTAGGAGGGCAATCCGCGCCCGGCCGCCGGCTGTGCGACCAAGCTGTAGGTGCGATCCGAATCGAGGAAAAGGGCGTAGCTGCCATCGGCGGCCACCTGCGCCGTAACGACCGCAGCCATGGTTTCATGTCCGAGATCGGTTGCCACCACCGTGGCCTCGGCCGAGTCGGTCGTTGCATCGTCTTTGGCGTCGAGGAGACGACCCGTTACCACGACCTTCGGGGCGAGCGAAAGCCCGATGCGCAAGGCATCGCTGGCCATTTTGGCGCTGGCCCTGTATGTCGTGAGCCCCCAGTCCGACAGCGACGCCGGCGGCGCCAGCGTGATTTGATAGCTTCCCTTGGGCAGAGCTGCGAAGGCCACGTTCCCATCGCGATCTGTGCTGGCGTCGCGGCGGACGGTGGCGACCGCTTGGCTGGACCAGGAATCGGCGCCACCGTCGACGCCGGAACCGACCGTCAAGACGCCAGCGGGCAGCGGATCGTCGGCCAAGGACTCGATGTGCACGGCGATGGCCTCGGACGGCAGGGTTCCGTCAGGCAAGGTCACGGCGATTTCTAGATCGGTGGTCGGCAACGACAGCCACTCGAAGTTCAAGTCGGGAACGACCATCGAGGCATCGGTCAGGCTGATCCCTTGTTCAACTTGTTCAAGGGTGGCCACGGGCAGCGGCGATCCTGGCGGCGGTATGACGACAATGGAGAAGTTGCCCGCAGAGTTCACACGAAGGGCGTAGCTACCGTCGCTGGCAGCGCGTCCAACCGTGGAAAACAGCAGGTCGGTCTGCCCGGCCGTGGTCGAGGACTGGTACGAGTGCAGACTGATGGTGGCGCCTTCGGCGGGGCCATCGGGGTCGAGCAGATGCCCTTTGATGGCGATGCCTCGCGGGAGCGGCAACGGATTGGCGTATGCGCCGATGTACTGGGCATCGACCTTCACGTTGCTGCTGGTGGAACGACTGAGCAGATAGGGCGGAAGGGCCTGGCTTCCGTCGGAGGGCGGGTCGGGCACGACCAGAACCTGGTATTCCAGCATCAGATCCAGCACGGTCCGGAAAGGGCCTTGGTTGCTGCTGCGCCCGTCGGTCACCCATGTCGACCCGCTCGACTGGATGCGAATGTACGATGGCACTGCCACCGCCAGGGGAAAGGCGGGCCCGGTGGTCGGGTCAATGGCCACCGGCGCTCCGGTATCGAATTCGATGTCTCTGGTCGTCGACGTGCCGCCTGCCGCGATTCTTACGTCGACTTCGTAGGGGACCGCGGCGGCCGCCGAGGCGGGCGGCAGCGCACGCAGGTGGTAGACGCGAAATTGGTTGACTGAATCCTGCACCAGGGCGCGGGCACTGCCGCTGCAATTGCTGCCGATGTCGGCGGTGATGTCGTAGCGCCCGGCGAGCGAGATCGGGAACTGTATCTGGCTTGGGTCGCCGTCGACCGCCTTGCTGGTGATGGGCTGCCCATCAGACCGGGTCACCGACCAGCTCCAGTCGGGTTGGAATGGCACGGTCTGTCCCCAGACGACGGTTCCCTGCACGCGTAAAAATGCCGTCGGCCCGGCCGTCAGATTCACCAGGCTGGCCGGCGTGACCGGTATGATGTCCACCTGGCAGACGTTGGGAAGGTCGGGGACATACCAAGGCAGATCGGGTCTGGCCGCGCCGTCCATTGCGGGCGCATCGGAGGCAAGAACGCCGTCGCGGCCAGAAGCCCCGCCGTCGAGCACTCCGATGGATCCGTCCTTGCCGGTGTCCCAGCGGATCGCGGCGTCGGCGCTTGCATCTGGCGCGGCGGCCGCATCTCGCTTCTTGGCGCCGTTGCTCGCGCCGCCGCATGCCGCGGTCGCGATGGCGAGAAGCGAGAGTGTGGCGGCCAGACTCTTCATCGAAAAACCACAGCCCAGGTGACCCATTGCGCGCGCAGATCGGGCGAATAGCAAATCGCAGCCGATCGATCGCACGCTCTAAACACGGCGTCACAGCCAGGCGAGTCGGGCTGGCAGGCCGTCACCCGATCGTGATACTCGACACGCAGGCGAATGCTGTCCTGGGGATGGAACGGCCCCGGGTGGATGGTGTAGGAGGGTCCGTTTGCTCCGGTTAGACGCTTGAACGAGGAGACATCGCTGCCGGTTTGGATGAACCAGACGAAGCCGGCCGGTGGTGTGAGATAGGGCGTCGCCGGATCGGCCGAAGGATAGGGATCGCCATCGTCGTCGACGCGGTTGATGGTGAAGGTGTTGTCGAGACTGGCGAGCAGTTGCAACGGCGGATCGTCGGGCGAGAGCGGTGGCGTGGGTTGCACCAAGTCGAGGACGATGCTCGGCAACTGGTCGCCCGCGACCTGGATGGTCTGCGCCGTGGGCTCACTCTTGAGCACGCCGTCGCTCACGACCAGCTGCACGAAGTAGGTGCCCGGCGTTGCCGTCGTGAACGTGCACAGATAGGGTTCCTTGTTCGGGTCGGGGCAGCCCGGCATCGAGATCAAGGTGTCCCCCAAGCGCACGTTCCAGAAGAAATCGCCTTGCGTGGGATTGTCGTCCGGGTCCGTCGAATCCTTGCCCGTGAGCGTTGCTTTCGCGTACAGGGGCAACAGGAACGGCTGCCCGATCTCAGGCAGTACCAGGCCGGGACCGGGCACGATCTCGATCTTGGCGGTGGGCGCTTGGTCCACCACTGTGAAGGCCTGCTGTGCACTCGCGCTGGCGCCCTGGGTGTCGGTCACGACGACGGCCACGCAGCCGGGGATGAGATCGGTCGGTGTGAAAGGAAAGCTGGTGAAACCGACCTTCGGGAAAGCTGGGAGCCCAGCGGCCGCGTTGCTACAGTTCTTGTCGGTGGCCCAGTCGAAACGAAGGGTATCGGCGGCTTGGTCGGGATCGGAGGCGACTGCTTGAAACACGATCTTGTTGCGAACGAACTCCGGCGGCGGATCCTGATCCGGCGAGCACGGGATGGCGGCGCCATTCTGCGAGCAGGTGATCGATACCGTCGGCGCCCTGTTGATCGGGTCGCTAAACAGAAGGCAGCCCCCATTGGCGCTCGCCACGAGCGAAAGGCAGACGACCGTGCAACCGAACCTGGTCACTGGGCCGACGCTAACACAACTGGACGCTCCGCAACGAGGGGGTGCTTACTTGGGGTGGGCAATGGTTAGGTGCCCGTCGTGCTCGGTGACGGTTCGCTCGATCCTTCCGCCGGGCGGCAGCTCGACCTCGCCGGCCAGCTCTTTGGGACTTTGCTTGGTACGGGAACAATAGACCCTGTGCTTGCCAGCAGGCACGTCGCGAAACACCGGCATCAGGTCGCCCGGAGGCCGGTCGTCGAGGCTGGGATAGCAGAAGCCACCCTTGGCAAACAGTGCCACGGTTCCTGGGCG